>RFKA01000059.1 GCA_003694385.1 Candidatus Woesearchaeota archaeon
GGGCGAGGAGCTCTCAGCGAAGATTCGGGGAAAACAAGTCACGCTCAGGCTCGTGAAAGCATAAGACACAGAGCGTGTAGCATCTTGCGAAATATCTTCCGTAATACGAGACATTACTCCTCAAGGAGCTCCTCGGCGATGAGTTTCGCTATGACATCCCTAATGATGCGGAGAGATTTCCTCGCGATTTCAACGTGTGCGCGGACCTCCTCTTTCGGCACGGGGTTCTGCCTGTGTCGCGCGACGTCGCCACGGCACTGCTCGAGCGCGACGAAGAACTCGTGAATCTCCCGTCGCATGACCGCGAGGTCTGCCACGAAGCTGTGCTCTATCATGAGATGTTCTTGGATTATTTCCCGGGCGGTTTCGAGGTCTCCTCGCTCATATGCCTCGAGGAAATCGTTGAGTTTGTGGTGCCAGCTCATACGCATTCCTCCCCTCTGAGTTCTTTCCCTTCGGGACAGCCGCAGGTCACGGGGTCCGCGATGAGGACGCCGCGTTTCGTGCAGAAGTAGGGCGGTCGTTGAGCACAGCTATCTGGGGCTGAGCCGTCCGCGCAGGGTTTCGTTGGCCCGAAGAGTCGGGCACTCCAGTATTTGAGCACCGTCGTTTTCTCTGTCGAGTAATTGATAAGTGTTTCTGTTTCGCTCCGGTTGTGCTCGATGACGATGAGTGTTTCGTTCACGGGGCGCGTCGTGATGAAGAGTGTTTCGACATCGAGGTAGATGCTCTGGTATGATTTGCGCACAATGCCGGTCACTTCATAGGGATACTTCGTTTTCGCATCGAGAGGGAAGCGTTCCCTGTCCGCTTGGGGGACGCTCCGCAATTCCAGCTCTCGGAAGTAGTCGTCGAGGAGGTAGTACTTGACGAGCCCGCGGTCGAGTTCCCGCTTCTGGAGGAAGCCGAGCAGCGTGAGGCGCGTGTCAGCATACGTGTCAGGGTCAAGGAGGAGGAACTGGAAGGTGATGGGCTCGGGCCTTGCCTCGATGCGCGTCTCGTTCTCCGTAAAAGTGTGGTTCATTTCTGTTACCGTTGCGGTGATGCGCTGGGTCGGGTAGATGGCGAGGACGACGATGACGATGAGAAGGACGAAGAGAAGGCCGAGGCCGATGGCGAGATTCGCCACCCACCCTTCTAGCTGTCGCTCAGTCTTCTCATCCTCTGCTTCGAGTGTCTCAGGGTCGACTCCTGCGAGGTCATCGAAGGGGTTGTATTCGTCCACACTCGTCACTAGAGGAAAAGCGTTTTTAAAGATGTGTCACCAGTCTCGAGTAGCACGTGGCGCCAGAAAGGAACCGCGCTTTGCTCAGTAATTGCGCAAGGTGTCTAAAAATTATCGACGAATCCGAAAAGTATATAAAGCTTGTCGGGCCCTTTTCTCGACGGGGGATTGCATGTCGCAACGAATCAGCGTTGATACGCCGCTCGCTGAGATAACGCTGCGGAAATACGAGCCCCCAACCGCGCAGACCTCGCGACGAGGACTCGTGCGCAGGCTGTGCCTGAGCCTCGGCCTCCTTCAACCAGGGGATTCTCGTGATGTCATCGTTGATGTGCTTCAGGTTGTGCTTGAGTCTCCTGAGGAGCTCACGTCAACGATGGTCGAGAAGCTCGTTATTGAGAAGCGACAGAAAGAAAAGCTGCCTTTGCTTGGCGTCGCCCCGAGCAATATCCGTCGGCAACTCCTGCGCCTGCGCGATCTCTTCATCGTCGAGAAAGTGAAGAACAAGTACCGTATCCGCGAGAATAGCAAACTGCTCGCGATTTTTGAGGAGAATGTCGAGCAGTATTTTCTTGATGGCATCGTGAACCGTGTCAAGGATTACTTGCGGGCCGTTGATGAAACCTTTCTGAAGAACCAATGAGTGCGGGGGAAGTGGGGCACAGTTCACAGACGGCAGTGCGCTACCACAGTGTACGTGAGCACGAGCAACAGCACTAAGCCCAAAAACAACAAGCCATAACACAAGAAACACGAATACGAAACAATTAATACGGGTGCAGGCCACAACACGGTATGCCAGTCTATGAGCCTCAAGAGGATTCAGCGCTGCTGCAGCAGTTCGTCGCAAAGCTCGCGTGTGGCGACGTGCTTGATATGGGGACAGGGAGTGGTATACAAGCGGTGACTGCGGCAGCGTGCGAGGCCGTGCAGTCGGTGCTCGCCGTTGACATTGATGAGGAGGCGCTCGTGTTCGCTCGTGAGCACCACGCACACGAGAAGGTCAGCTATAGAAAATCAGACTTATTCTCGGGACTGAAAGAGGAGGAATCCTTCGATACGATCATCTTCAATCCACCCTACCTCCCGAACGAGGAAGGCGACGAGCACCCAGCCCTTTATGGAGGCAAGCATGGCTGGGAGCTGACCGTGCGTTTCCTCAAGGAAGCGAAGCGGCACCTCAAGGCGGGCGGGCAGGTCTTGCTCGTCGTGAGCACGCTCGCAAATAGCGAGCATGTGCTGCGGGAAGCACAGCGGCTCGGCTGGCACCACGAGCTGCTCGGTGAAGAAGCATATTTTTTTGAACGAGTGAGCGTGCATCGCCTCTGGAGGCAACCATGAAATTTTTCGCGAAAGGGAAACGGGGCGAGGTCTTCCTCCGTGAAGCGCACGGGAAGACCTTCCTCGTGAAGAAACACAATCCTGACAGCGTCGTTGATACGATTGCGAATGAGGCAAAATTCAACAAGCTCCTCAATGCGCACGGCATCGGTCCCGAGTTCATTGCGTATGAACAGGGCGAGCTCGTGAGAGAGTTCATTGATGGTCTGGAGTTCAGGAACTGGTTGCCGTCGGCGAAGCGCCCCGAGGTTATCGCTGTGCTCGCCGACGTGCTCCGCCAGTGCCGCACGATGGATCTGCTCGGTGTGGAGAAAGAAGAGATGACGAGGCCGTGGAAGCACATCATCGTTCGCAAGGATGTGCCTGTGCTTATCGATTTCGAGCGCTGTCGCGAGGTCAAGGTGCCGAAGAATGTGACGCAGTTCGTGCAGTTCCTGACGAGTTCTGCCTTGAGGTTGCAGTTGCATGAAAAAGGCATACACTATGATAAATCAGAACTTATAAATTTAGCTAAAAAATATAAGTCTTTACTCAAAAAAAATA
>RFKA01000060.1 GCA_003694385.1 Candidatus Woesearchaeota archaeon
CACTCTCCTTTCTTATGACGCGGATCGTCATTCTGGCAGGGATTTCCCAGAGAAGAGAGACGAACACGTGGTTCTACTGGAACCCTTTCTGCAAAACCAAACTCGACACGAATAAGGCGGCGATTGAGCTCAATGGCAAGCCGCTCATCCAACACAGCTGTGAAGCCTATCTTGAAGCGGGGCTTGCGCCAGAGTACTGGGGACCTCGGCGACTGCTCGAGCCACTCCTCACGAGCGAGCAACGACGGGCGACGCGCCTCATCGATATGGAGAACAGCCTTGGCGACAAACTCGCTCGGCTCGGAGGTCTTGAAGGACGCATACACGTCGCGACAGTCGATCTCGTCCCGCGCCAGGACGACCTCGCCGCTGCATTAGCTGTTGCGCAAGAACACCCGCATGCAGACGCGATAGCTTACGCAATCAATGCAACCAGTCTCGTCGCGCTCGGCTTCCGGAAGCATCTCGCGCATAAAATTTACCTCGTCGATAATGGACACGGCAAAGACTATGTCGCGTTCCCACAGTTCTGGACGTTCTCCCCCGAGCGGACAAGGCTCGGCTGGATTTCGCGCGCGACGAGGACGGTGTATAGTATGCGTGGCTGGGGGCTCCTCCTCACCCCATTCTACCTCCCAAAGCTCATCCGGCAGCTCCGCCGCGACGATAGCGGGAAGCGCATGCTCGAGCTCAAAGAGGAAGAGTTGATGCGCACGATACGCGGCTTGATGAGCAACCGATGGTACATCCCTGGGAAACCCCCGACGTACGAGAAAATAGCGAGTATCATCGCGTACGGGATGCGTGACCGGGAACACGCGCGCATACACGTTGCGCGGAACCTCGACGCGCCAAGCCTCGCCATGGATATCGACTGGGAGCACGAGGCACCCATCGTTGAGCGCTACCTCGCCGCATCACCCCCTCACCGGCGCGGCAAGTGATAGTTAAGCTCCCGGCGGCGCTTCAGCTCATCGATGTGGTCGAGCTTCGTCATGATGAGCTTATCGAGGTCCGTCGAGAAGTCTTCAAGCATCAGGGAGACATGGTGCCCGCCGAGAATGTGGGGGATGATAACGTAGTCAGCACCGGCCTCATAGAGGTCGAGCGCGTCCTCAGCATCGTAGCTCGTGACGATGACGCGAGCATGGCTGTGCTCGCGTTTCAGCCGCTGCAAGAGAAGCAAGTTGACCTCGTGATTATTTATCGTGCTGATGACGAGTTTCACCTGGTCAAGCTTGAGCTTCCCAAGCACTTCCGGGTCGCCGATATCGCCGTAGATGCAGGGGATGTGTCGCTGGATGAGCCGATGAATAACATCAGGGTTTAATTCGATGACGAGGAAGTCCTTCTTGAGCTCCTGCAGTTTACGGAAGACTGCGTAGCCCGTGCGGTTCAAGCCAATCAGGACGACTTCGTGCTTATGGTCGTCCCCTAGATGCTCGAGCTCCTTGTTTGCGAGGCCAAAACGCTCGAAGATGTCAAGGAAACGGCCGAGGAGCGCGTAGAGTTTCTCCTCGTACTTGATGAAATACGCGCTCATCGCGATAGAGACGACAGTGAGGATGAGGATGAGCCCGTACACCTCGTTGTCAATGAGCCCGTTCGAGACGCCAGCGAAGGCGACGATGAGCGCGAACTCGCTCACTTGGCTCAGCGTAAGCCCTGTGAGGAAGGCAACGCGTTTCTTGTAACCGAAGAGCATACAGATAATCATTGTGAGGAGTGGTGAAATGACGATTGTGAGGAAGAAGAACACGAAGAAAGCGGGTAGGGCTTGCGTGAACTCCGTCAAGTGGAGCTGGAGGCCAATCGACGTGAAGAAGATGACGGTGAAGAAGTCCTTCAAGGGTTTGACACGGCTCGCGATTTCAATGTGGTAGGGCAGGTTGCCGAGGATAATGCCCGCGATGAATGCGCCGATGGCGATGCTGAAGCCGAACATTGCGAAGAGCAGCGCATAGCCGAGGCACATACTCACCGCGAGGAGAAAGAGGAGTTCGAGGTTCCGCGCGGCGCTCTTGAAGAGCGGCGGGGCGAACTTCCTCCCGATGACGAACGAGGCAACGATGATGAGGACGCCGAGTCCAAGGCTGAGCCACGCATTCCCCATACCGCTCTCAGCGGGGTCGGCGAGGAGGGTGAGGGCGAGGATGGCAACGACGTCCTGGAGGAGGAGAATACCGATGATGATGCGACCGTGCAGGCTCTCAACTTCTTGCCGGTCGCTGAGCAGTTTCACGACGACCATCGTGCTGCTGAAACTCATCATGAGACCGAGGTGCACACCCACAATCGCGTTGTAGCCGAGGAGCAACGAGGCGCCGAAGCCAATCGCAAACATGAGGGCTGCCTGTAGCAAGCCACCGATGGTGCTCACCGTGCCGACATCCCGTAGTTTTGAGAAATCAAACTCGAGTCCGACGAGGAAAAGCAGGAACGCGACGCCGATCTCGCTCAAGAGCCACATGTTCTTCGCGTCAGTGATGAGGTGGAAGATGGGGCCGAGAAGGACGCCAACGATAATGTACGAGGGGATGAGTGGCTGCTTGAACGCGCGCGCAGTGAAGCCACCAATCGTTGCAGCAATAATAATAACCCCTATCTCGACGAGAATATTGGGCTCGCTCAGTAGAACCATGTCTCAGCCTCTCCGCATCTGCTCCCGAAGAAAGCTTATTTAAAGCTTGCTATGCATGGCGAGAGCCTCACATGCGCCGAAGCCCTTCACTCACTTTCTTGCAGAAGTCCATCGCGCCGAGGAAATAATCCTCAACGGGATCGCGGTCGTTCACTGCGAGGACGTCAATGATGCGGTCATAACCGTTCGCGTCGTGCGCAATGTCGAGGCGCCGCACCTCATCCAGGGTGAACACGTCTTTCTCTGGCATAAGGAGCGTCTTGAGCTGCGCCTCGATTTTCTGGAGCAGCAAGAGGGCGAACTCTTTCTTCTCCTTGAGATCATTAACCGTGATATCATTGAACTCGTTGTACCACTCACTTGGGATCTTAATCTTCTCCCGGAGCGCCTTCGTCCCACCACGACTCTCCCTGTAGACGCGGCCGATCACGAAATTAATGGCTTTACATTTATCCTCAATCGTGTGAATGTACTTATCGAGGTGTTCGGGGGAGAAATCCTCGACGTTCTCGAGCACGACGCGCTCGCTCCGCAGGCTCGAGAAGTACTCGAGGCCCTGCCCGACGAAGAGGATGAGGTAGCTAATGATAAGGTTCACGGCGGTGAGCGAGGGGATGTCAAGCTGATTGTCGAGCATCACGTTCGCCCATGGACCCACTGCAAGGAAGAGAAGGCAAACAGCGAGGGGGGTGAGCCAGAACAGCACGTCTTTGAACTGGCCGTCAAGGAGGGCGATGAAGATGACAATGCACACGACGGTGGGGAGAAACCCTGCGACAGTATAGATGAGGGCGCTGTCCGTGTTGGCGCCGACGAGGACGGCGAGGAGGAGGGTGAGGATAATGCTCACGAAGAACCAGCCTTTCGCAGGCCCGGTGTGCACATGCCGCTCATGCTCCTCCGTTTCCTCAGCAATCTCCTCGTCGAGCTCTTCCTCGAGCTCTTCCTCTTGTGGGTCTCGAGCAGTTTCCGGCTCTGCTTGTCCGGACTCAACTCGTCCCGACTCAGCTTCTCCTGATTCAGCACGTCCTGATCCACCCTGTCCCGATTCGATTTCTTCCACAGCGGCAGGGGTTTCTGAACGACTCACTGGAGGACTACCCTCTGGGGAGCTAGCAACCGCGGCATCCTCCAACGCCATAGAATGACTCGCCGAATGTATATTTAAATACTTTTCGTGTTGTGTCGCCGCTTCACGTTGCGCGAGGATAGGTTCCTGGCCTCATGAAGACCTGCTTGCTCTTCACGGCGAGACCCGTGTCGCCGAGCATCGCCTCGGCATCGAGCCTCGCCTCGCCAACAAGAATAAGTTCATCCTTCAGGGTCATGACGGCGACATCATCGCCACACACAATCTCCTTATGGAGCTTCGCAATACCCGGCACCTTGAGTTGCACACCCTGGCAGAGGCTCTCGACGGCAGAGTCCATCACCCACACCTTCTTGAGGTGGTCGACGCCGCGCTCAGCGGGGAGGACGCACCGCCTGATGCGCGTCTCGTCACCGTCGACGCGCCAGTAGTGGAACGCGTCGGCGAGGTCATGCAGCGTCACTGCCTCTCGCTCGTGGAACGGCCCGGCCTTGCTTCGTCGCAGCTCGACCATGTGCGCGCCGACAGGTGTCCCATCATCCAGTTTTATTGCTTGGCCCATGTCATGACAGAGTTTCCTGATGTAGGTGCCAGCTTGGGTGCCCGCGACGAAGAGCACATCCTGTCCGAGGAAGTCAATCGGCTCAAGGTAGTAGATGCGCCGCTCCCTGAATTGTCGCTTCACCGCGCTCTTCACGGGCGGCAACTGCGTGATCTTCCCGACGAAGTCAGCGAGGAGCTTCCGTACTTTGTACTCATCAATCGGCTTGTGCAAGTGCATGAGGCACACGTACTCCTTCCCGGCAGTGAGGAGGCTCTGAACAACGCGTGTACCGCGCCCTATCGCAACGGGGAGTACGCCCGTCACTTGGGGGTCGAGCGTGCCTGAGTGGCCACCTTTCCGCAGCTTGAGAATCTGCTGCACATAAGCAGACACTTGGTGGCTGCTCGGCCCCGCAGGCTTATCAATGACAACGATGCCGAACGAGAGCAGCTCCTTCACGCTCCGCTCCTCTGGGCGCGACCCGTACTTGCTGCTCGTCACGCTCTCGCGCCGCACGACGACCGTGCGCGTCTCAGTCTCAAACGGGAGTCTACCCATGGCTAAGCGAGAAAAAAGAGCGTGCTTTTTAACCTGCCGGTGGCCTCGCGCCAACTCAAGCCGCGGGGATTGTGCGCACAGCCCGCACGAGGCGCTTCCAGTGGCGCCACTCCGCACGCAGAGCCCGGCGGTGAAGGCGTATGCGTTCTTTCGCTTGTCGCTTCCTCGTCTGCTGCCACGTTGCTATCGCCTGGCGCAGCTTGACGACGCGCACAGTATAACGTCTGGCCGCTGCTTCGAGCGCGCGCTCGAGCGCGGCCTTCCGTGCTCGCGCCCTCGTATGGAGTTGTTTGAGCAGAGCGTTCTTGTCTTCAATGAGGGCGCGGCGCTTTGCGACCCACGTGTCGATGCGCCGCAGGTCGGTCGCGAGGCCTGCCTGCGCGAGGAGCCAGATAAGCCATTTTGTCGGGTCGAAATGCCACCAGCGCACGCCATTACGGTAATCATTCGGGAATGAATGGTGGTAGTTATGGTACCCCTCGCCAAACGTGAGGAAGGCCATGAGGTAATTGTCAACAGCCGTTTGTTCTCGAGCGTAAGGTTTCGCACCCCAGGTGTGCGCGAGACTGTTGATGAAGAATGTCGCGTGGTGCGTGAAGAAAAGCCGCGTCCACCAGGAGATGATGAATGCGCCGGCGAGGTCGCCGGTGAGCGCCCAGACGGCGAGCGTCGCAACACTATTCGTCCCCACGACGAGCCAGGCATAGTACTCGTGCTGGAAGCGCAGGAGCTTGTTGCGCATAAGGTCCGGTACTTTGCCGAAGTCATAGGGTGGACGGCGTTTCATGAACCAGAACATGTGGGCGTGCCAGAAGCCCCGCTTGATACTGTAAGGGTCGCGCGCTGTATCGACGTACTGGTGGTGCTTGCGGTGGTCCGCTGCCCAGCCGAGCGCGCTGCCTTGGCTCGCCATCGTCGCGAACCACAAGATAAGCACTTCGACAACCTTGTTCGCCTTGTACGATTTATGGGCGTAGAGGCGGTGGTA
>RFKA01000061.1 GCA_003694385.1 Candidatus Woesearchaeota archaeon
CACAGACCTGCTCGAAGCTGGCCGGCGCGAAGCACTGGCGCGCTTCCAAGAGGAAGACGAAACGCTCAAGACACTCAGGCGCGCCCAGGATGGCTACGTGGAGGCCATGCGCGAAGTCATAATGGCCTACAAAGGCTGGACAAAACTCAAAGGGGGTGGCGCGAGCACGGAAGGGCGCGTAACGCTCGAAGAAGCGCCCGCACGACAAATCCGCGCAGTCTTCCACCGCACATTCCCAGCAGAGTCACTCGAAACACTCACGAGGAACACAGCTGCGCGCCGCATCGCCTACGCGAACGCCGCAGGCCTCAGAACTGATTACGGGCACGCGCGCCCAGCAAACGCAGAAGACAATTCAAAGACCTTCCCCATCACGGCATGGCTCGACCAGCTCGTCTTCGCAGAACAACGAATACGCGCGGCCGAGGACAAGCTCGGCCTCGAGGACCAGTACGTCGACGCGTTTCGCGAGCGCCTCGCCATCATAGCAGAGAGCCTCGACGAGTTCACGTATGCGCACTACGCACCGCAACATCAAGGGCCAAACGACGACAGTCCTTTCCACATTCCTTTCTGAATAGGCACGCCTCGACCAACCACCTTCTGAATAACTACTTAAAGCAGCCAATCTTCACGCAGTCCATGGAGGTGGATCCTGAACTCTCAGAAGTGAAACAGCTCCGCAAACGAGCAGGGCTCACGCAGCAGCAACTCGCGCAGGCCGCGGGCGTCTCGCAGAGTCTCATCGCGAAGATCGAGGCGGGCCACGTCGACCCGAGCTTCAGCGTCGGCAAGCGCATCCTCGCAGCCCTGAAGAGTTGTGAGCAAGAACAGGAACCAACTGCGAAAGAGCTCATGCAAACACACGTTGTGCAGTGTAAAAAAGAAGAGCCGCTCGCGAGAGTCATCGCGCGCATGAAGAAGCACGGCATTAGCGCGGTGCCTGTTGTCGAGGACAAGCGCGTCGTCGGCCTCGTCAGCGAGCGCGGCATCATCGAGCAGCTCGGCTCCATCACCGCCACGACACGCGTCGCGGAGGTCATGAGTGACGCGCCACCTATCATTCCAGTGCAAACGCCGCGGAGCGTCCTCGCGAGTCTCCTCCAGCACTTTGGGCTTCTTATTGTTGGTGAGCGTGGCACGTGCAGGGGTGTCGTGACGAAGGCAGACCTCCTCGGCAAGCTGTGAAAAAGTTTATAAGTCCTCCCCCGTCAGGGAGCGAAGAGGTGAGCGTGTGAGTCTCTTAGAGCATCTGCCGTTCCACAAGAAACACGAAGAGCCGCCGGACTTCTCGAACGACCCATTCGCCGACGAAGGATTCGCCAAAGAAGGGGTGGAAGACGGCATGGGGAAGGACCCGTTCGACGATGCGCAGGACCCGTTCGCTCACGAAGCCCCGTCAACTCCCGGACTAGGCAGTAATGCACCAGTTGACGCAGCAGATAATGAGCCGCCAGACCCCTTCGCAGGGCAGGGTGGGGCGCGCGCCTATGCGAAGCAGCTCGTGAGGGAAGCACAGCGGGAACAGCCGGCGGCGCAGACCGCGAGCAAGGCAACAGAGCTACAACTCATTCTCGAGCGCCTCGACACAATTAAGGCGGAGCTCGACAGCATCAAGCAGCGCATGTACCGCTTCGATCGCTTCATGGACAAGCAAGAACAGCGGAAGATGTGGTAGTTGACACCGTAGAACGAGCTTGCCGCCCTCTCGAATCCCGTCCTCCCAAATCGTTTGTGAAGGCACACTCATCATAACACCTGCACTCGAGCTACGGAAGAATTATAAAGCAGGAGCGAGGAGGAGGAGGCATGCGTCTCACCCCGCGAGCATTCCTCCCCTACGCAGGCCTCTTCATCGGCATCATCGCGCTCGACCAAGCAGTGAAGAACGTCTCGCGCGGCTTAGCGCTCGGCGAGCGCCACACACTCATCCCCAAACTCCTCGCATTCACACACGTCCAGAACACAGGCATCACGTTCGGCTTCCTACAGGGGAGCAACGGCGCGGTCATCTGGCTCAGTATCTTCTTCCTCGGCATCCTCGTGTACTTCTTCGATTATTTCTCGACGAGGACGGAGCGCGTCCTCTACACGCTGCTCCTCGCAGGCATCATCGGGAACCTCATCGACCGGTTGGCGCAGGGCTTCGTCACTGACGTCTTCGACCTCACGGGCTGGCCGGGCATCTTCAACGTCGCGGATAGCGCGCTCGTCATTGGCGTGTGCGGCATGCTCCTCCATGAAATCTACACAAGTACGCACGGCAAACGCGCTGCTCCTGCGGTTCCGCGACGAAGCAGTCCTTGAAGACCTCCTGAGCACTCACGACGTGCTCCTCGGCGACGCGTGGCGCGCCCACGCAACGCTCTGCGCGGACGAGTACTTCGCGAGCGGCGCGTACCGTCAACAAGCAGGTCATTACTTTCCTGGCGAGTACGCGCTCTACGTCAACGGCACGCTTAGCGAGGAGGAAAGCGCCGTCACGCTCATGCATGAACTCCTCCACGCGTTCTGTGACGACTACGACCTCGCAACCGTCGTGAGTCACGAGGAGATTGAACGGGAAGCAGTCATCCTCGTCCACGATCACCCCGCACTTGTCGGGTTCGTGCGTGGCTATCTTGGCTGGTGATCTGCTGCTTGAGGGCGAGCAAGTTGCCCGTGCCAATCTGGTACTCTCCATAGTCGAGCGTATCGATGTCAATGATGAGGTAGCACAGGTAGATGAGTGCAAAGATGAGCAGGCCACCAACGATGAAGAGTACGCCATTCGATGCAACGATGAAGAGGATGACGGTGCTGAGGAAGCCTGTGAAAACGAAGAAAAGCAGTTTCAATTCCCCCACAATGTAGCGGTGGCCGTACACTTCGAGTTGCTCACGGTCCTTCGAGATCTCAATGAGAACAGCGAGGAGGCGGCTCTTCAAGGAATCATCAGTCTTCAGGGACGCGACGGTCTCGTACAAGCGCGCCACTTCTCCTTGAGCCAGAGCAAACTGTTCGGGGGCACACGCAATGAGTTTGTCAATGAAGGTCAGCATTGCCGAACGGAGAGCGGAGATGAACCTGGCGTGTTTCGTCAGCAGGGCCATGCTGTAGAGGGATTGCATGTTCGCATTGAGGTTCGCCATGTGTGTCTTATAGTGGAGGTACTTTGCTTCGACGAAGGTGAAAATGCTGTTGAGGAAGAACCCATAAATGAAGGTGATCATCGAGCCGAGGAGGCCCAGCTCGAGTCCCAGCGTGTGCGTGGTGAGTCCGAGCGCGAAGAGTAAGACTGCAATGAGAACAATCGTGAGTGCGAGCTTCCTCACACCCATTACGCGCTCGTACATAGCGTGTTTGCGCAAAGAGTGGTTTTTAATGGTAATGGTTCTCGCAATGGTTCGTTACGCGAAAGAGCTGCGTAGTGGGCATGCGACCCAGGGCACGCGACCAGAGCTAGGAGAAACACGCAGCTTTAGAACTCGTCGAGGTCTTCGAGTGCGTCGAGGTGGCCGTTGTCACGCAGCCACTTCACCTGAACGGGGCGGTACTTGAAAATGATGTCGCCGCGCGTGTCACCCTCAAACTCCCAGGGCTCGACGAGGACGATGTCGCCGGGGCGCACCCAGAGGCGGCGCTTGAGCCGGCCGGGAATGCGGCAGTTGCGCGTCTTGCCGTCGAGACAACGGACGAGGCAGCGGCTCCCCCCGAGTCGTTGCTCGAGCACACCGAGGCTCTGGTCGCCGCGTGGAAGCTTGACGCGGGCGATGAGTTCCTCGTCAGTCAATTGGGGGCGCTTATATGCCATCTCGGCCACGACAACAACGTCGGCTTTATATACTTTTGCTGCTCGGAAGCGTGATATGCGTCGAGTAATCGGTTTCCTAGCCCTCGTGGTTATAGTTCTTGCTGCGTGCGCGCAAAAGCCTGATTTCTCCCGCGTCCCGGACGACTTCCGAGTCAGTTATGGGGAGTACGGCGTTGGTGGCGTCCGCGAAGCTATTCTAGAGGAGAATCTCACGCTGAAAGCGTACTCGCTCGGTTATACAACGGTACGCACATACCCACTCTCACAGGAGGAGCGCGAACAGCTCTACGCTGCGATTGGCGAAGCCGGGTTCTTCTCGCTCGAGGATCATTACGAGAACACGCTCGTCTTGGACGGGACCGCTCAGCTGCTCACCGTCACGGCTGACGGCCTGACGAAGAGCGTGTTCGTGCGGAACACGACCGTGCCGGCATTCGCTCAGGTCGTCGGCAACCTCACAGCCATCCTGACGAAACGAGAGGACCCTTGGGGGCGGGTGACGATTGAGGAAGAGTACATGCAGTGCCTCCAGTGGCGCCTCGACTGCGCTGACAGCACGTCACCCATTTGTGCTACGCGACGAGCCCAGTGCGCAGAGATCGAGGAACAGTACCTTCGTTTTTCCACAAAGAATTTTTCCACAAAGAATAAATAAGTGCTCGTGGGGCCAGGCGTCATGGGCAAAGATATCGATGCGGTGCTCGCGCAATTGAACCTCCCCCAGCAGCGCGTCATGACGCGTCAAGCAGGGAGGGCGCGGCGCGTGCTCGCGTTCCTCGCCGATATCTTCATAGTAAATGCGTTCGTGCTGAGCCCGCTGAGCACAGTCGTACCTACGACGTTCACCCTCGGAGTAATCAGCAAAGAGTTGTACGCGGTGTTCACCGTGATGATGCTTATCTTCCTCGGGTACTTCTGGCTCCTCGAGTACGGGCTTGGGCAGACGCCGGGCCAGCTCCTCCTCGGGCTCGAGACGAGAGGAGTTACGTTCTGGCGCGGGCTTCTCCGGAATCTTCATTTCCTTCCCTTCATGCCCTTCCCATTCCTCTTACTCGTTGAGCCAATCGTGTTCTTCTTGAGCGGTGAGCGATTGCTCGCGCGCTGGACAATGACAGAGACTATTGAGAGGCGGTAGAATAATGAAACAAACAAAAACGCAAGGCCTTGGGACGAAAGTCGCCCTTATCATCCTCGTCCTCTTCGGACTCGCAATCATCGCGAGCATCAGCGCAACCATCATCATGCTCTTTGGGAACGAGTACGAGCGCGGGAACATCGCCATCATCCCTCTCGAGGGTGTCATCGTGGCGGGCACGGAGACAGTATCAAGCGGGCTCATCACGAGTGACCGCGTCATCGATGACCTCGAGCGTGCCGAAGAAGATGATGGTGTACAGGGGATCATCCTCTTGATTAATAGTCCTGGTGGCAGCGCCGTCGCGAGCGATGAGATTGCAGCGAAGGTTTCCGCTCTTGAGAAGCCGGTCGCGGCAGTGATTCGTGAGGTGGGCGCGAGTGGCGCGTACTGGGTCGC
>RFKA01000062.1 GCA_003694385.1 Candidatus Woesearchaeota archaeon
GACCGAGTTCTCGAGCTGCGCTTCGAGAATAAGAACGGCGTCTTCACGCTCGTGCTCGAGTTCCTCCCGCCCGGGAACGCCCTCTTGCTCAATAACGCGGGGAAAATCATCAATCTCCTCGAGCCAAAACGACTTAGTGCGCGCACGCTACGCGGCGGCGCACTCTATGAACCCCCTCCTGCACAGTTTAATACTCGTGACGCGTCCGAGGAGGAGATCGTGCAGCAGCTCTCGCTGAGCACGAAGAATCTTGTTCGCTCCCTCGCGACGAAGCTCGGCCTTGGTGGTGAGTACGCAGAGGAATGTTGTGCGCGCAATGGCTTCCCGAAGGATGCCGAACGCCTCTCCCCGCAAGAGCTGCGCGCCGTTGCCGTTGGCGTGCGGGAACTCTTCACCATCACTCCCGACGCCTGTGCAAGCGATGCAGAAGCCACGCCATTCCCCTTCGTGTCGAAAGAGCTCCCCGAGAAGCATCCTTCCTTCTCCCATGCCATTGAGCATGTCGTGACACTCGGTGAGGACCGAGAGGAGGAGGCGGTCGTCGAGCGGGTGGCGGCTGCGCGGCGATCGAAAGCGGCAGAGGTCATCGCGCAGCAACGAGCTGCGCTTACCGCCCTCAATCGCTCAGCGGAGGAGAATCAGCGCAAGGGGGAGCTCCTCTATGAGCACTATCAAGCCGTTGAGTCCTTACTCAATGAGATCAACGAGTTACGGAAGCATCACGACTGGAAAACCATTAAGGAACGACTCAAGGGGCGAGCGCAGATTGACGAAGCAAAGGGGTGTGTGACAATAGATTTGGAGTGACGCATGGAGTTTATAGATCGTTACCGAACGCTGGCAGAGGATTTCACGACCGACGTAGTTATTCGTCCAGCGCTGCGCGTGAACTCACTCAGGGACGCTGCCGTACAAGACCGGCTCCAGAAGCGGGGCGTGAGGTTGGAGAAGGTTCCTTATCTCACCCACGGGTACTTCTACGAGGCGGGTTTCAGCCTCGGCGCGACGCCAGAATACCTCCTTGGTCTTTACTACCTCCAAGGCCCGCTGAGTCAGCTCGTTTCTGAACTCCTCGCGCCCAAGCCCGGAGAGACAATACTCGACATGGCCGCCGCGCCCGGGAGCAAGACGACACACCTCGCGCAGCTTATGCGGAATGAGGGGGTGATTTTCGCTCTCGATAGTAACGCCGCGCGTCTCGAGGCGCTGCAGAATAATTGTGAGCGTCTCGGCGTGCGGAATGTTCTTGCGTTCAAGAAAGACGCGCGCTTTGTCGCTGACTTCGACATGACGTTCGACCGTGTTCTGCTCGACGCGCCATGCTCTGGTAACTTCTGTGCCGAGGATGGTTGGTTTGCGAAACGTCGCCTCGCGGATGTCAATGCGAACGCTCGTTTACAGCGGGCGCTGTTGCGTGCCGCGTGTACAGTCGTGAAAACTGGCGGCCGCGTCCTCTACAGCACTTGTTCTCTTGAGCCTGAAGAGGATGAGTGCGTTATTGACTGGGTTCTCCGTCGTCAACCAGAGATGCGACTCGAACCTCTCGCCGTGCCGCTGGGCGACCCTGGTATCACGGCCTGGGGTGGGAAGCAACTCCACGAGTCGATCAGGCACGCGCGTCGTTTTTGGCCGCATCGCACCGGTGCAGAAGGTTTTTTCATCGCGCTCCTCTCTAAGCGCTAGCGGACACCCTGTTTCCACGTTGGTTTATGGAATCATACTTCAGGGAGCCAAGGATCCATAATTAATTACTTTATAGAAAATAATATGTTCCGTGATTCTCCCGTCCAGGAAGAGAAACAATCCGGAGAACAGCACGACAAACATTTCAAGACCCGTGCTCACCGCTTCGAGAGAGGTGATCCTAATGGGTCTGACTGACAAACGAGAGGAACTCTTGAAACAGCTTCCCATTATCCAGACTGAGGTGCGGCGTAGCAAGGATGGCAAATACCTCATCCACAGGACGACAATAACGCACATCAAGCCAATGAGTTACTACAAAGCAATCCTCGACAACACCGTCACGGTCGAAGAGGAGAGCATCAAAGACCTGCAAACGGCGCTTGAGGCATAAACTTCTAAAACCCCTTTCCGCTAGGCGCAGCATGTACTGGGCTGCCTTTGCATTCGGGTCTGCATTCACGCACGCAACGCTCTACGCGCTCACGAAGTACTACTTGAAGCACGTCCCGCGCTACTTCTTTCTTGGCGTGAGCTACCTTTTTGGAGCCATCGCTCTCCTCGCTGCCAACCTCATCGTCGGGCTCCCCGTTATTCAGCCAGGCTTTATCAGCGTAGTCGCTGTGACGACGTCACTCAACATAGTGGCAGCGATGCTCTATACGCGCGCACTCGAGCAAAGCGATATCAGCCTCGCCTTTCCCATGCTGGCCTTTACGCCCGCATTCCTCTTGCTCACAAGCCCGCTCCTACGAGGAGAGTGGCCGAGCCCACTCGGGGTTCTCGGCGTCCTCATACTCGTTCTCGGCGCATACCTTCTCGGCCTCGGAGAAACGCGAGACCCACTCAGCCCGTTCCGCAATTTCTCGAAAAACCGCGGGATGCAACAGATGCTCCTTGTTGCCTTCCTCTTCAGCATCACATCAAATTTTGACAAAGAAGCAACACTCCACTCAAGCCCGCCCTTCACCGCACTCGTGATGTTCTCCTCCTGGGCCATAGTGTTCCTGCTCTTCCACGTGCTGCGAGGAGAGCGAAAGGTCCCAAAGAAGCTAGCGCTACAGACGGGACTCGTGGGCCTTGTTCCCGCTGCTTCGGCAGTGCTGCAGAATGCGGCGATGCTCACCGCCATCGTTCCCTACGTCATGGCAATCAAGCGGACGAGCCTGCTCTTCAACCTCTTATACGCACGATTCCTGTTCGACGAGCAACAACTACGGCAGCGCGGTATCGCGGCGCTCATTATGCTTGTCGGGGCAGGAATGATACTCGCGGCGTGAGCATACAGTCAGCTGAGAAAAGGTTGGACAGCGATCCGCGCTTCCCGCACAGAAATGCAGTACCACGCGGAACGCGGGCGCGCTTGACTTCCGAGTTCGAAAAGGGATCGGGTAGAGCCACGCCGCTATGACCGTCCTGGAGCCAGAAACTCGAGGGAGGTTTATAAATCTTTCTTCTCTTGCGCGTAACGGCTCGCATAGAAGTAAGTCATCGCAAACTCTCCATAGCGCGCAAGGGCGCGTGCAGCTATTGCTCCGACGATCCCCCATAGAGGAACAAGAATGAAGAGTAGCCCAGTTTTGAGCAGAGATGGATACAGGCCGAGCTTAAAGAGGCCCTTTGTCCTTTTCTGGGCGATAAGAAAATCATAGAGCACACGCTGAGGATAGATGAAGAGGAAAACGAGGAAACCGAGCTGTGCATACCCAATTGAAGGCGCGTAGCTGGGGGGGAAGAGGAGCGTAATCACAAGAGGGGTAATTATCACGCCGAGGCCGTTCACGAGCAGAGATAACCCTGTAACAAGCGGGAGTTTTTTCCTGATAGCTTTGAAGAGCTTTGGTGCGTCTCGTACAGCGGAGAGCTTGGGGAGAAGGACGCGCGCGAGCGGGTCAACAACGAGCAAGTTCTGTTTCGGCAGCGTCATGGCAACAACATAGAGGGCGAGGTTATCTGCGCCCAGGAAGTAGAGGAGAATGATATTATCGATATGTGCAGTAATCGCAGGTAAGAAACCATAGCTGGTGAGCTGGAGCGTATATTTCAGAAGTCCAGGGTCTTCTGTCGAAGACGCTATATCTTTCTGGTACTTGGCTCGCACGATAAGAAAGACAACAGCGAGGCTCACACTCTGGGATATAACGGCTGTGGAGATGATAACGAGGAGACTGTCTGTGAGGAGAAGAGCAGCAAAGATGGCGCCGTTTGTCACGAGAAGTTGACCAATGAGGTACAGCCCGCTCTTCTTGAATTCTCGCTTCGCGAGTAAGTAACTGTAGGTTGTCTGGAAACTCAAATAGAACGGGAAAAAGAGCGCTCCAATGAGAAAATATTTTGCTGAGCCATCACCATTATGCCAGAAATAGGCCGCAACCCCCACTAATGCGAGGGAGCCGAGAGTAGAAGCTATTACCCGGTATTTCACTCCCGCCAGAAACGAGCGGTCGTGACCTCTAGCAACAGATTGTACGACACTGTTATGCATGGCTGGTAGCGAGAATATCATGAGCGAGAGGAGGACACTCATGAAAAACTTGTATTGGCCAACAGCCTCTTGGGGAAGGGTCTGCGTGAGAACGATGAGCAGAAGCCCGCTCAGGAGTGCTCTGCCTCCCTGCCCTACGAACGTCCAGAACCCTCCTTTAATGAAGTATGCTGCGTCAATACCAAGTAATCTACTGAGGAATGTGTAGACGCGCTTCAACCTTCCCACCGTTCGCGCCACTGCTGCAGAAGTGTCGCTCTAAAGAGTCGGTCTTCTTCGTACCGGGTCAGTTTCTGTCTCGCAGTTATTTTTTGCGTTATCGCGTGGAGTTGTTTCCTTTGCTGATTCCTGAGGAGCCCCCTGAGTTCCTTTTGAGCGTGTACTATTGTTTCCGGTTCGTTCTGAACCCAGGCGAATGCCGGAGCGCTGAACCCTTGTTTCTTTCGCTGAAGTATCTCCCGAGGCAGCCAGGGCTTGGCTATGCTCCTGAGAAGCACCTTGGTTTTGCTTCCTGCTCGAGAAAGTTTGTGCTTAGTAGGTATTTGTGCACTGAACGAGAGAAGTTCCTTATCAAGAAAGGGGCAACGGATTTCGAGTGAAGAAGCCATGCCTGCACGGTCGACTTTCACGTTGAGCTTGTCGGGCACAGTGTGGTGGAAGAGGTCGAAGCGGATGACACTCTCGGTGAGTGTGCCGTTTTTCTTGAGGAGTGCGGCGAAGTGCTTCTTGTACCACGCGTGCGCGATCCTGTCAGCTGGAAGCCGACAAAAAATGTTTGCGAGGAGGTCCTGGTGCGGCTGCAGCGACAGTGCAAAGCCCCGCCGGAGACGGTGTTGTTTTGAGAGCCTCCTAGTGAGGTGTGCACCCATTTTTCGTACGCCGACCGGCATCCGGAAGAGCAAATCCATTTTCGCGACGGCACGATGAAGCGCATACCCGCCGAAGAGTTCATCCCCTCCCTCTCCTGTGAGGCAGGCCTTCACGTGTCGCGCGGCGAGCTCTGCGACCTTGACTGTTGGATAGATTGAGGTGTCGGCGAGGGGCTCATCATAGATGTCGGGGATACGCTTGCGTATGCGGGCATAGTCTTTCTCGGTGAAGTACGCGTGGTGGTGTTTTGTACCAAGGTGTTCCGCCATGAGCCGTGCGTACCTACTTTCATCAAAAGCGGCGAGTTCAAATCCTATCGAGAAAGAGTGGATTGGCCTATTTGCCTGACGCTGGAGGAGTGCCGTAACAATTGATGAGTCGAGACCGCCACTGAGGAATGTGCCGACGTCCACGTCAGCAATCGAGCGGTAGTGAACTGCCTTTTCAAGGAGCTCACGCCCTCTTGGAACAAGGTTTTTTGTTGGTTGGGGCTCATAGGTAGGGGGGATGTAGAAGCGTGTAGTCCTGATTGTTTTTTGTCTGAGGCTAAATAAGAGATTCTGCCCCGCTTCGAGTTTCCACACTCCCTCAATAATGCTGTGTGGGGCGGGGATGAACCCGAGGCTCATATAGAGGCTTACCGCGTCGCGGTCGATACGGCGCTTGATACCTGCGGCGAGGAGACCCTTCAGCTCAGAGGCGAACATGAATACTCGCCCATCCCAGTAGTAGTACAACGGC
>RFKA01000063.1 GCA_003694385.1 Candidatus Woesearchaeota archaeon
CCTCGACGCTGGCGCGACAGGGACCTTCACGGGGAACACGACGGTGCCGTTCAGCAGCCTCGCACCCTTCGGCGCGAGCAATAATGGTGGTACGTACGGTATCAGCCTCGCGCCCGTCTCCTATGCGGGGACCGAGTTCCTCTTCTACAATCAGCGCACCACGCTCGGCGCGTTCAGCTACGTCAGCCCGTGGGGGAACGCGAACGTCACCCTCTACAATAGCCCCGGCGCTGGTTGGACGAAGAGCGACAGCATCATCATCCCCACGGGAACCCAGGCCACAATGACGTCGCTCGCCGCCGGCCAGTACCTCATCGTCGCGAACAGCAGCATCCTCGTCACGTGGGGCACCTCGGCCGAGTCAGAGGACTACATGGTCTTGCCGCCGGCAGCGCAGGAGCTCTGGGGCGTCGCGAGTGATGAGGTGTATGGCGTGTGTATGAACGACAGCACCACCATCACCTACTACACGAGCGCGAACACAACAGCAACTGCCGCGTGCAACGCGGGGGACGGCTTCTCACTCACGAACCAAGGAAGTGCGGGCACGGCCCCAGCAACGTACTACACCGCGAACAACCCCATCGCCGTGCACGCGCAAGCAGACGGTGACGGCACAGAAGGAACCCCCTTCATAGCAGCCACCCAGCTCGGCACGACCTTCTTCGTGCCCAACAGCTATGAGTACCTCGCCATCGCTGCCCCCACGAACGCGACGAACTGCACGCGCTACTCAGCCGCGGGCGCGAAAATTGATAGCTTCTTGACGGACAGCGCGGAGGACATGAATCCTTACCCGAGCAAGGCGCTCTTCGGCTCGGGGAGCGCGGGCGACAGTGTCGTCTGCGACGCGGAAGTCTTCGCGTACTACGAGCTCGGCACGAGCTACGAGACACTCCTCCTCAACGAGCACGATAACAGGCAATACCATGACCCCGCACCACTCATCACGCCGGGAACAGAACAACAACGATTCACCCCCCTCCCTGCGAGTGGCACGCCATTCACGACGCCAGCAAGCCTCCAAGGCTGCGGCTTCCTCGGCGTGAACGACACGTGCGCTCCCTCCTGGAGCGTGAACGCGACCGGCGCAACAGGGCTCTGGAAGATAGCAGTGCTCTTCGTGAGCAATCACTCCGCCGTGCAGAGCAACCACACAAGCTCGCGGACAGTGAACATTACGGACATCACGCCCCCAATTATCGCACTCGACGGCGCTCCGCTTAACAACTCGGGGACGACGGGCAACCTCACCGTCTTCTTCAACGTCAGCGACACGAGCAACATCAGGAACTGCACGTTCCTCATTAATGGGACCCAGCGAGACTACCTTCTCGCGCCAGCGAAAGACACGCGCCTGAACTTTAGCATAGCCGGTCTCGGTCTCGGCGAGCACTTCTGGAGCATTAACTGCACTGACGACACCTACAACAAGAACACGAACACGACGGGCAACTATACCGTGACAGGCATTGCCGCGAGCACCTATGGAGGCCTCACCACCGACTTCTCTACGGTGCTCATCGAGAACATCACGAACCTCATCATCGACTCGCCCGGCATCGGCATGATCAACTACACGAACTGGACGAATCTCAGCGGCGGCGTCAGCCTTGACGACCTCACGACGATCGCGAACACGTCAATCACGGTGAACTCGACGACCGAACCCCGCCTCAACCGGAGCGCGCTCCTCTACTTCCGCGGCCTCGACTACCAGTTTGCTCCTGTGCTCCTCAGGAACAACAAGTACTGCGGCCCCCCCACGTGCACGCGCCTCAGCTACACGGGCGGCGTGGCGCGATTCAACGTTACGCATTTCACGAACTACCAGTCAGCGAAGAACGCGAACTTTACTATCTACGACGACACCGACCCTGAGGGGGGCGGGACGCCGCGCGCGCCTACGGAGCTCGTCATGTTCTACGGGAATTATAGCAACTGGTCAACAGGCGAGCCAGTCCACGGCCCGAATGTGAACTGCACGATACGCTTTAACATCAGCGATGCCTGGACTCCCGATGCGAATTTCACGTATAACAGCGCGACGAAACTCTACGAGTACAGCCGAACGTTCGATGTGAACGGGACCTACGAGTGGAACGCGTTTTGCAATGGGACAAGCGAGGGCTATGAGGAGCTCAATGTCTCGGACAACGTGACGATCAGTCAGGATTTCCTCGCGCTGAACGTGAGCGTGAACCAATCATCGATTGTTGAAGGGGACACGCTCATCATCCGCGTGAACGTCTCGAATAAGGGCTCGCCCATGGGGACGAACGTCACGCTCAATATCACCGTCTGGAATGGCTCCGACTGGACTGATGACTCGTTCTACCGCGCCGAAGTCAACTTCACAGGCAACCAAGACCACCTCGAGAACTTCACGTGGACCGCGACCATCGGCACACACCACTTTAATGCCACAATCGACCCCGACCATCTCGCGAGTGAAGCGAACGAGACGAACAACAACTTCACGATTAACTACACGGTTTCCGCGTGGGAAATCCTCTACGGTATGGCGAACCAATCAATCTTCATTGGCGACGCGAGCAACGCACTGTTCCATTCATGGAATGCCACCTCTTCTCTCGGGAACCTCTTCTTTAGTGATGATGACAGCTCATTCGACCCCGGGAACCTCGTCGCATTCACCCAGCCGGATGATTTCAACGAGTCTGATACTGCCCTGGGACTCACGGGGTTCAATGACAGCATTAGGCGCTTGTTCGATGCGAATGACGACGGCGTCGCGGATACAACCGCGACTTTCACGATCATGGGCTCTCCCGTGACCGGCGTCCCCGTCGTTAACTCGACGAACACGAGCGCCTTCATCACGGGCATCCTCTGGGATAGTGCAGATGGTGGAGCCTATACTGGTGCTGAAGACCTCGTATTTGTCACGAAATTCAACGCTTCACAGAAGGGTAAGTACGGCACGTACGACTACGAAGTTCGTTTGCCCGCCACGCTGGGAGACCTCTTTGGTTCTTCACCATCAGTGACGCAACTACAAGAAATCCGTTAAGAAAGAATTTTTTAGGTACCTAATATTGTTTCGGCCAATCTTTTTGACGTTCGCTGCTTGTTCTCGCTACTTACTTTCTTCAGGTCTCTACTTGCTTTCTCTACTCGCTTTCTCTGCCAAGATTCTCTCCTTTTTCTATTTGAAGCTTTGTGCGTGTTTTCAGAGTGTTGTTGGTTTCCCCACAACTATTAGGTACCTAATTTTTTGGGGCTTTTTTACGAATAACTCAGAAAATTTCTTTAGGTACCTAATATATTTTATATCGTTTTGATATCATTTTAATATCTTTTAATATCATTTTAATATCTTCTACCCTCGTATCTTCTTACGCTCTCTTCGCAGGCACCAGTGGAGCTCAGAGGCCGCTGAGACGAGCAATCTCCCGCTCGACGAGACAACCGACGTCTCTGCTGAGCGCCAGCGGCCTCCCAACGCGCACAGCTACGCGTGAGCGAGGCCGTCGCGGCCCATAATACTGGAGGCCGACAGGGATGACGGGGATTTCTATTCCGAGACGCTCCTGCACATCGTATGCGTGACGAATAAAGTCCGGCCTCACGGGGAGCATGCGGCCGCGCGCCCCCGTCGTCGTTCCCTCAGGGTGGACGACGACAATTTCTCCCCGGCCATATAGCCACGCGACATAATCAAGCGACTCCTGATTATGTCGTTTCGTATCCTCGAGGATGCGGCGGCGTTCCTCTTTCTCCAAGGAGCGTAACCGCCCTTTGATATCCTTGAGTCGGATGAAGGGGATGCCGCCGAGCAGCACGAGGGGCTTGGGGAGGTAGGACGCCATGACCCAGCTAGCTTTTCTTCCCCTCTGCTGGAGCGCCAAGCCCTCAAGGAGAATATCCTCGTAATGTTGGTGTTTCGGGAGCATGAGCGCCGCACCCCGCGTAGGGATGTGCTCGAGGCCTTCGAGCTCCACGCAGTGGTACGCTTTCAGGCAGAGGCTCGTCACGGTCCGCGCGACAGTAAAAAGAGCATCACTCCTCCGTAGGTACATATTCTTTGGGAGAAAAGCTCCCTATAAAAACCCATTGGTGGCGAGAGGAAGCCTCAGTGTTTCTTCTCAGACTGGAGATGGGACACGATAATCTTTATTTTGTTCTTCAAAGCCTCCTTCTCCTCCTCAGAAACATTATCCTTCTTGTACGAGATGAGCATGAGGTTCTCGAAGAAATCGATGAGTGCGTCACGGAGTTGCGCCTCGATATTCTCCTTCATCTTCAGCTCCCTGATAAGCTCATCGTGGCTCTTCGCCTTGAGATTATAGCGTCTCTTCGCGTGCTGAAATAAGTGGTGGGCGAGCGTGTAGATATTCTCCTTGTTCACATTCCCCGCGAAAATCTCTGACAGTTTCGAGTTCAGAGAAATCTCGCCCAGTGTCTTCCTGTGGCGGCGCTCTAACTCACTGAGCTTGCGGAACAATACATAAGAGGCTACAGCGTTACCGATGCCAAGAAGGAGAACGACGATAACAATGATATCCATAGCTCAACCCCTTTTCATCTATAAAAGGGGAAGTCGTTTATAAATTTATGCCTGTGCTGAGAGAGCTCTTCAGGAGGCACCGAGTTATAAGCCGCCGAACTTCGAGTAGAAAATGAACTCGAGGATGCTCAGCGCAGCAATGAGGAGAAGCACGTAGTAGCTTGAGTCTAAGCTTACCTGGACATCTCTCAGGGTAACCTCTTTGAGCGCCTTATCGAGCTCCTGCTTATCCGTCACCTTATAGGCGAAGCCCCCCGTCCGCCCAGAGAGCTCCTGAAGTAAAGAGAAATCAAACTCAAGAGAACGATAGAACTCGCTCTCATTCTGCAAGGAAGCATTATCAGCTCCTATGCCGAAAGAGTAAATCCTCGCGTTGCGCGCATTTGCCAACGCGATCGTCTCGTTCTGCACCTCTTGCGTCCCATCGGTGAGGAGGAGGAGTGTCACATTCCCTCCCGAGTTATTCAGTTCTTCAAGAGCATGGTTCAGGGCAAAATCAATTGACGTGCCCGCTTTTGCGTAGTCAATTTTGATGTTCCTAATCGCCTCTTTCAGCTTTTCTCTCTCAAGCGTGAGCGGCACATCCGTCGCGATGTCTTGCGTGAACGCCACGAGGCCTATGCGCGTAGTGGGCGGCACCTCCTCCAGCCACTTAATGGCGATCTCTTTGGCGGCCTCGAGTCTGCTCGGCGGGAAGTCTCTCTTCGCCATACTCGCAGAGGCATCCAAGAGAATAACGTAGTCAGTATCGGACACGAACTTTGTCTGGTGCAGGGCGAGCGTGTCTGTCGCGATGAGGAAGAGCAAACTAATGATGATCACTTTGAAAATAAGGATGCTCGGGTTGATATGGAAGCGCTTGAAGCCATGCACTTTCTCGAGGAGCGCCATATTCCCGAAGTGCGTAGCCCGTGTTCTCCGTCCATAAATCATGTAGAGGTATGCGACGATGGTGAGCGCCACCAGCACCGCAAGGAGCAGGATGTTCTTCAAAGGGTCATTCAGATCGACGCGGAGGTTACCCACCCGAAACAAGAGAAGCAAGATCACTGGATGACCTCCTCTTCACCAACAGCATTGATGAAGCTCTGCCCGAACTCCTCACCAGTGTTCACCTTAAAAAAGAGCTGGTCGTACGCGTGGAATTGCTCTCTGCAGGCATCCACTTGTTTCTTCGCCAGCAC
>RFKA01000064.1 GCA_003694385.1 Candidatus Woesearchaeota archaeon
CGGATAACTCACTCGCGTTCGTAACCGTGCACTGACAAGAGGCACAAGGCCTCTTTCACGCCAGCGCCCGGATTCGAACCGGGGACCCCCGAAGGGACGTGGTCTCGAGCCACGCGCAATACCGGGCTATGCGACGCTGGCAGTAAACACCCTGCAGACCAGTTCTCGACGGGTGCAAGAACCGAGTTCTCCTCAGTGTTTTAAACATTGCGTATGAAGAATCAGCTAAGTGGTTTCTCCTTGGAGATCATTGGACTCCTCTACACACTGCTTCAGACATTCATTGAGTTTTTCTCCACAATATGCACGACACGACCTATAGAGATTCTCTTGCCCGGTACCGTCCGGGTATTTCCTGTTGCAGGCCTGTTCACATAATCCGCCAGTCCCATACGTGTCAATACAAGCATTCGGGCATGCATTGGGGTCCTCTGGGTTATGACCTCCCCGCGCACCCATCGCCATTCGCGCACCCATCGCCATTCGAGGACTCCCGCTGGCCAGGCCCGTCGCCCTGAGCCCTTGTAGAACTATAATGACCCCTGTGAGAACCAGCACAGCAATCAAGAGGAAAAGGAGCATTGGGGGAATGGGGTTGTTCTCCATAGCTAACAATCCGAAGCCGATAACCTCAGATCTTGCTTTATATATTTTTCGGGATTAACTATTGTGGGAGGTACCCCGATTCGCCAGGTTTGGTTTGTTCAGGCAGTACCCATCAGAGGGTTTTCAGCAGAAACTAATATTTTTATAGGAGTTGCTCCGAGTAAAGAGCATGAGATTACTCTATATCGGCATAGCAGCCCTGATTATCATCGGCGCGTTCTTCGTCATTGTGCGCCTTGGAGGAAGCGACGAGATCACGGGGGATGTCGTCGCCGAAACAGCGGTTGACGTTGCAACAGATGCAACAGGTGGGCTGAAAGATATCGTGACGGAAAACAAGCGGCTCAAGGAGGAGATCGCTGACTTGCGTGAAGCCTTGTCGACCAAAGCGAGTGACTTCAAGGAGGTAGTTGGCCTCAGGAAGGCCCTCGATGATGTCTACGAAGAGAAGAATTCCTGCTTGGCCGACCTCAAGGATGCTGAGGAGCAACTCGAGAAGGCGCAGGCGCGCAACCGCGTCTTAGAGAAGTGGGTGCAGGCCTGCGAGGACGAGCTTGGCCCGCTCTCGTGAGTACTCATCGAAGCAAGGCTCGTTCGAGCAGGGCCACAGCGAGTAAAGCTAGAAGGTGGCTGTCGAGGAGAAGCACAGACTCATAACGCAGAAGGCTTTCATCAGGGCTCAAGCCCTCGTCGGCGCAAGGAGTTACAAGCACAAAACTATCATTAAGTAGTCGTAACGTATATAAATTCTGTTCTCTTCCATCCACTATGAGGAAACTCCTCAGCAAGTCGCTCGCCAGTCTTCTCCTCTTCTCAGCACCAGTGCAGGCGCAAGAAGTGACGAAGCAACCAGAGTTCTACCAGCGAATCTACAGCGGAGAAACGTCGAGAATTGAATACTTCCTCTTCGAGGGTGAGAACGAGCAGATGCAGCTACCAGTAAAGAATTTAGCTGCGCTAAACAAAGAGTTCGAAGAGCTGTTCACGACAGGAGGGTACGTGGATATGCCCCCGCCCGAGACGCAAGAACAAATCGTGCCGCACGTACTCTTCCTCGAATACATAGTGGTCAACAAGAAACTCTATGACACAAGAGAATGGGGTACAAGCATCGAGCAAAATGATACGTTCCTCGCTTTCGCCACAAACTTGTCGGCAGACGCGTACGATCGCCTCCGCGAAGCCACCATACAAGAAGCGAGCAACATCAACGCCCCCGCGTTTTCACCAAGGAATATGGGCTACGACTGGCCACTCTTCGCTGTAATGAAGGACGAGCTCATAGCGCATGGCAAGCCGGGGTCGTACATCACCGTATTCATCCCAGCGAATCTCGGGAACATGAGACAGGAACCCGTGCTCCAGCTCCTGCTTCTTAACGATGAAGAGATGAAAGAAGATACGGGAGAAGAACCGCCCTTCACGCCAAAGCAGCGGCTCAGGAGGGTAGCGATTGCACCCTTCAACCCCCAAGCCTACATAGATGCCTTCCAAACCACGGAAATAGCTCTCATGAAGAGAACGAGGCCGACACTGTTCGAGTCGCAGACGGTCTTGCACAACGTGAAAAAACAAACCATTGACCTCGTGATCTCCGAACAAGGCAGAGGAGATACTGCTGCACTCCCTGAGTGGGTAACCTATACCATTGACTACCGCCCTGGGCCTCGGCGGACCGTGCTCTCGGAGCACCACGCAGCGTTCTACAGCGGCGAGCGCGAGAATGAATTCCACATCGTCGACATTGGGAGTGGCGCGCTCCCCATCCCCACGTGGAACACGAGAGGAGTGTTCAGCAGGGTAGTCCTCCACTCAGACGCGCCACGCGACCCTCCTGAAACAACATTCTTGTTCGGCATGGTCGCCACGCCCTCGCCCCAGCACAGAGCGCAAATCTTCGACATTGATGCCTACAAGAGGTTAGCCAGAGAAGAACTGGACAAAGAGTATCTCCTCAGCCCAAAAAGTGTAAGGCGGGCGTTCACACGAGCCGGCCAGAGTCTCGCGGGCAACTCGTACATTATCGTTTGCGAAGAAGAAAACGGTGAGTACAACACCGCAAACGTCTACTTCGGAAAGTCCCCCGTTCCGAGCAGCCCAACGAACGGGCAGGAAGTCTGCGAAGCCCTCGACCAAATCACCCCCATTAACTAATGGCGCAAAACTAGTAACGAGAAGGAGACACTCAGGGATATGCGGATGGGGAGAATTGACCTCCCGACCTCCAGATGTCTCAGGAGGCACGCCTTCGTGCCCGGTCATTGCCGCGTTGCGCGGCTCCCCACTCACGTATGAGTCTGGCGCTATAACCGCTAAGCTACATCCGCAGTAGTGGGCGTGAGCAGAGAGTTTCTTTAAAAGCTTTCGCGTTTAGTGCACGTTGAGAATCTGCTGCTTGATTTCAGCGATCTCCTCAGGAGACAACTCCTTGCTCGGCCACGAGACGAGGCCATCATCATTGAAGCGCGGGATGATATGTGTGTGCTGGTGAAAGATGACTTGCCCGGCGGCCGCGCCATTATTCATACCAATATTGTAGCCGTGCGCCCCGACCGCAGCGATAATCTTCTTCGTCATCTTCTGGAGGAACGCGAAGAAATCAAGCTCCATATCCGTCGGGAACTCAAGGATGTCCTTGTAGTGTTTCTTCGGCACAATCAATGCGTGGCCCTTCGCGATGGGCTTGATGTCCAAGAAGCAAATGAAGTTCTCGTCCTCGCCGATGATCTCGGCGGGGAGCTCTCGACTCACAATCTTGCAGAAAATACAATCAGTCATAGTTTCACCTCACATAAATAGTGACGCTCTCGGGTGGTATGAATGGGCGTGCACGAACAGAGCGACTGAAGATTTGAGGAAGGACAATGCCTGTTTTATGCAGGGCCATGCGCTGGAGATAGTCACCAGAATGGTGGTGTTCCTGGAAGAAATAATCGTCGGGAGCGCCAAGGACTGGCACGAGGACCTTGAATCGCTCCAGCTCAGGTATTGACTCCTCAAGAAAATCCCTTATGGGGACTGCTATGAATTGGTTACTTCCCTCGCGATAGATTACGTCATACTCCCGCCTAATGTGTGTGATCGCCTCTTCGAGATTCATGAAGAATTTCGGGCAAGAGGAATTTATAAATCTGACGGGTGGGCAAGTATGGGTGGGGCATAAAAGAACCCAACGAGCAAGCTCATGACAATTCACAGTTGCTCACCAGTTTCGCCCAACCACACGAGGATTAGGCCCAAAAGAAAAACGTGATGAATGGACGCTGGGGGATTCGCACCCCCGGCCTCAACGTTGCGAACGTTGCGCTCTACTACTGAGCTAAGCGCCCGTGCAGCTTCTGGGGGCTCGACGAGCGTAGCGAGGAAACCCCCGCTCCCCAGGGTAGCGACGCTGATGGAGTCGACAGGAGTCGAACCTGCGGCCTCTTCCATGCAAAGGAAGCGCTCTACCACTGAGCTACGACCCCGGCGCTCTGAATTCATTTAAATAGGTATGGGCTGCGGCCCACGGCCTTCGAAAAGACCGGTCACCCCGAAGTATGCCGGAACCTCGGTGCGCGACATGGACCCTGCGGGAATTGAACCCGCGGCCTCCCGATTGCCAACCGAGCGCTCTACCGCTGAGCTAAGGGCCCGCGGGGGCGGCGAAAAGAATTTCCTTTAAAAAAGTAACGTGGGAGCGCTCTTTGGGTCAGCGCAAATTATGCAGGAGAATTTTGAAAACAGCTTGGTAGGAATAACGCACGCCATCGAGGGGGTGATAGCATTGTGAGCCGGCAAGATTCCGTGCAAGAGTTCCGAGTGAGATGGCCTCAAGCGGCAGCTATTAAAACACCTCTCAATTTTTCCTGAAGATGAATCCTCATGATTTCGCGCGTATCCTCGCCCTCCGGAACGCGGTGAAGTTCAAGGGCAGGGCGAGCCCGGGCGCGCTCGTCGGCGCGATGATCGCCGAGTTCCCCGAGCAGAAGAACGACAGGAAGGGGCTCATGAGCATCATCAACGCCGCCGTGGAGGCCGTGAACGCGCTCTCACTCGACGAGCAGAAGGCGGAGCTCCTCGAGCACGACCCAAACTATTTCGCTGAGGAGCGCGAGAAGAGGAAGGCGCGCAGGGAAGCGCGCCAGGACCTCCCCCCATTGCGGGGCGCGGAGCAAGGAAAGGTTGTGACGCGCATCCCTCCGGAGCCGAGCAAGTACAATCACCTCGGCCACGCGCTGAGCTTCCTCATCAACTATCTCTACGCGCGGAAATACGACGGCAAAGTCATCCTGCGCTTCGAGGACACGAATCCCGAGAAGGAATCGCAGGAGTTCGTCGACGCGATGCGCAGTGACGTGCTCGAGTACCTCGCGATCACGCCGGACAAGGAATTGTTCGTGAGCGACGATATGCCACGGTTCTATGCCGTCGCGGAAGAACTCATCGCGCAGGGGCACGCCTACACCTGCAATTGCCCAAGCGAAGCGATGAGTAAAGCGCGGCGCGAGATGAAGGAGTGCGGACATCGAACAGCTTCGCCCGAGGAAGTGAAGAAGCACTGGGATCTGATGCAGAAAGGGCGCGGGGACTTGGTGCTCCGCCTCAAGATTGATATGCAGCACAAGAACGCGGTGATGCGCGACCCCGTCATTTTCCGCGTCATCACGAACGAGCATTACCGGCAGGGAACAAAGTACAAGGTGTGGCCGATGTACGACTTCGAGAACGCGCTTGAGGATTCGTGGACGGGCGTGACGCACGTCCTCCGGAGCAACGAGTTCGAGTCGCGTATTGAGCTCCATAACTACATCAAGGACTTGCTCGGGCTGCAGAAACAAGTTGTGCAACAGTATGGCCGCTTCAATATCACGGGGGCGACGACGCAAGGCAGGGAGATTCGCCGGCTCATCGAGGAGGGAAGCGTTACTGGCTGGGATGACCCGCGCCTCATCACGCTCCGGGCCCTCAAGCGCCGTGGCATCGTGAAGGAGGCGCTCTATGAGCTCGCGAAGCGTTGCGGGATGAGCAAGACGAACACGAACATCGACTACAGCGTGCTCGCCGCGATTAACCGGCAGCTTCTCGACGAGGAGGCAGACCGTTACAGTTTTGTGCGCGACCCCGTCGCGATTAAGGTGTCACGCTGGCCTGCAACACTGAGGCGTGTTGAGCTGAAGCTCCACCCGCACAAGCGCCGCGGGGGGCGCACGATGGAACTCGACGGCTCGTTCTACATCACCAAGAAAGACTTCGAACGCGTGAAGGACGGCCGCGTCTTCCGGCTCATCGACACGGCGAACCTGCGCTATGATGCAGAGTCTGACACGTTCATGTTTCATTCGGGAACGATTGAGGAGTTCCGCTCGGTGCCTGAGCAGGAACGTTATGGGCTCATTAATTATTCGCCTGTCCAGGGCGCCCAGCAAGCGCGCGTGCTCGTCGTCGAGGACGGGCAGCTCGTCTGGCATGAAGGCGTGCTCGAGCCAAGCGCGAAACTCTCGCCCGGCGTCATCGTCCAGCTCGAGCGTTACGGCTTTGCCCGCCTCGACGAAGTCAAGGATGGTGTTTTCTCGTTCTGGTTCGCTCACGAGTAAAGGCGGTGGGATGCCAAATTGCGCTAGGAGGGGCGCTAGAAGCAAAAAGTATAAAAAGAAGGCGCTGCTTGTCCTCGGTGGAGGGTGTGAGCCTTTCAAAAATACATACGAGGTGTAACTATGCTGGTTGTAAAGGCAAAGATTAAGGATTACACGACAGGTTACAACGTCGCTGGCGACTTCGCCGAGGCCTTGAACGAGAAGGTCGTCGCGCTCATCAAGGACGCGGTGAAGCGCGCGGATGGCAATGGCCGACGCACAGTCATGGCGAAGGACCTGTAAGCTCTTTTTCTCTTATTTTCTCTTTTAGTTTCTCAAAGAGCCTCCTGAACCGCAGTGTTGTTTCTAGCGGGAGTTCGTTCCGGCGGCGATAGCTCTCGAAACTGTGCTCGAGCGCCTCCACGTCATCGAGAAGCCGGGAGAGCACGACGCTGCGCTCGCTCGGTACCGGAGTGAATGGCGCGACGGGGGGCGACGGCGCGGCGAGCTCTGCGGCGTGCCGTTTCGCGCTCTTCGCGAGCACTAAGAATGCGTAATGCTGGACGACGCTCATTTCGGGATTGTACCCCAGTCAGGTTTCTTGCTGAACGAGGCAAAGGGGTCGTCTGGCTCGCCAGGAGCGGCTTGTCCTGGTGGGGCTTGCCCTTGTGATACCTGCCCAAGGGGGGCCTGCGCTTGCGCGGGCTGCGGAGCACCGGGTGGGGGAGGAGGGACTGCCCACGCGTCCTGCTGACCGGCTGCTTGCCCTGGTGGGGGTCCCCAGTCACTTGTGCCGGGCGGTGGCGGCGGAGCGTCTGGCACTCCCTGAGGCGCAGCTGGGGCGCCGGGTGGCGTATCCTTGAAGGGGTTCGGCGCGGGCTTCTCGTCGAGCTTCTTGAAATGCTCTTTGAGCTCTTTAAGCAGGTCGGCAATGAGGAGCACCCCCTCGCCGAGTTTCTCGTTCTGCTTCATGAGAATATTGAGTTTGTGCGACTGCGTCTCGTCACGGTAATCGCGCACGATTTCATCACTCGCGCCCTGGAGAATACTGACGAATTTCTGCAGGTTCACGTTCACCTGGGCCATCATGTTATAGAGGTCCCGTGCGTGCTGGCCCTCCCCGAGGGGGTTGCGCTTGAGCTTCTCGACTTCGTTGAGCAGATAGTCCAGCTGTTTCTTCGGGACGAGTTCGTACTCCTCGCCGTCTTTAGAAATATGCTTCGTCTCGGCCATACCCCACCTCTTCTGGGCTCTCTAGAGGGCTATGGTATATAAGCTTTTCGAGAAAAGAGAAGCATGAGATGCCACGTGTCCTCGTGGAGAAAGAAAACAGTAAAAAAGTTTTATGCGGCCTGGCTGCATACCCTTAGTAGCACGCGCCGTTGCTACAACCAATGTAGGTGCCGTTCATATTGCTGCAGTTCTTCTCGACATACCTGATCTGGTTTGCGCGGTTGCAGAAGTATTCTGTCAGCCGCTCGGCATCGACGCAGGTGTCCGTCGCTGTCGAGTACTGTCCGTTGCCAACCTGGATGACAGTGCCGCGAACGTCGTAGACAAGCCCTCCGTCGGAGTCCGTACAGTTTCCTGGGACTCCGCAGTCAGCAGGACAACTGCCAATTTCTTCAGGCTCACACACACCATCACCACAATTCGTCTCATCAGTATCATTCAAACCAACACAACCAGGATCAGCAGGATAATCAGTCAAATTATCCCCATCA
>RFKA01000065.1 GCA_003694385.1 Candidatus Woesearchaeota archaeon
GTCCACTCTGGCGTGGACACTCATCGTTATAACTCGGAGATGAAGACGTAACCATAAACTATATATAAGTTGTCTCCGTCCAGAGTGTATTCAACTCCTCACAGGTGATATCGGTGGCGAAAAAGAAAGCGTCTCGTAGGAAAGCGGGAACTCGGAAGCGATCAACATCTCGAAAAGCTTCTCAGAGGAAAAGCAGTAAAAAAAGCAGTATCTGGCCGTTCATTGTGGGCATCGTTATCCTCGTCATTGCCATCGTCGGCATTGTCGTCCTCATGGGAGCGAAGAGCACGCCCTCGGGCAAGGGAGGGGCTGAAGAGACTGTGCTCGTCACTGTGAATGGGGAGCCCATCACAGAGAGCGAGTTCCTTATGAGGAAGTCTCTCGCGCCCGCAGCGCTCCGTGAAGGCGTCGATAAGCAGCTCCTCGACATCCTCATCGCTGAAGAGCTCTTAATGCAGCAAGCCACCGAGGAAGGCCTCGTTGCGAGTGACGCCGACGTCGACCAGGCGATCGCCTCGCTCCTGGAGCAGGGGGGGCTGAGCGAGGACGACCTCTCGGAGAACCTCAAGACCTTTGGTATGAGTGAGGAATCGTTCCGGGAGATGATTCGTCAGCAGCTCAGCATCATTAGGCTCTTGAACGAGACGCTCACGGACAAGACAGCAGTGAGTGATGAAGAAGTCGCTGCGTACTACGACGAGCACGTCGATGAGTTCTTCAGTGAGGGCACGGTGACGGTGAGGCACATTCTCATCTCTGGCGACGATGAGAAGGCAAAGGAACTCGCTGAGGACGTGCTCAAGCAGTTCCAAGAAGGGAGTGATTTCTGCGACCTCGTCGAGCAGTACAGTGCCGACGAGGGGAGCCGTGAGAAGTGCGGCCAGTACACGTTCCCGAAAGGAGTGATGGTGCCTGCGTTCGAAGAAGCGGCCTTTGCTATGGAGCCCGGAGAAACTCGTATCGTGCAGACGCAATACGGGTACCACGTCCTCTTGAAAATCGATGAGGCTGAGGGGCGGCAACTCACGCTTGACGAGACTGCCCCTGCAATAAAGCAGCAATTAGAGCGTGAGAAGCAGCTCGCGGCGTACGAAGAGTTCATTGACAAGCTCCGCAGCAGTGCAGATATCGTCTACACGGATGCGGGGAACGAGATGGTCGCTACGCCCGAGCCGCCGACGGCCCCCGCTCCTGAAGGAGAGGACTTTGCGTCGTGCGTCGGGAAAGCCGCGGTGCTCTACACTGCATCGTGGGACTCGGCGTCTCAGGAGCAGCTTGCGCAGTTCGGTGACGACGTCACCAAGCTGACGGTCGTCGAGTGCACCGCGAACAAGGAGCGCTGCGATGCAGAGGGTATCGAAGCCTATCCGACCTGGGTGATTGGTGAGCAACACCATCTCGGGAAGCTCTCGCCAGAGATGCTCAGCAAACTCACTGGTTGTCAGCAGTGAGAAGCCTTCAGCAGTTACTCGGTTTCATCATTGCTCAGCCGGGAATAACGTCATCATCAGGCACCAGCTGATGACGAGAGCGTGTTTATAGCTTTACCGGCTGAACTCCGAGAGGCTTTTATTCTTCGCGAGGACGCGGAGTTCCTCTCGTATCGAGCGCGTCTCACGCCGCTCAGCCTGCTTGCTCAGCAACGCTGTTGGGCTGAGCACCTGGTCTCCGCGCGTGCCATCCCGGTAGACGGTACACCCTTTGCAGCCGAGTTTCCACGCGAGTAAAAAGACGTTCTCGACGTCAAGGAGTGTGGCATCGTGGGGAAGATTCACCGTCTTGCTCACTGCATTGTCAACGTGTTCTTGTACGGCTGCCTGCATGCGCACCTGCCATTCAGGGCTCACATCGTGCGCCGTGACAAAGACGCGTTTCACTTCCTCAGGTACTTCGGCGACGTTCTTCAGACCAAAGTTCGCTATTTTCTCGACGAGTTCCTCACTGTAAATGTCTAGTTGTTCAAGTCGCCGCTTAAGAACGGGGTCGATGTAGTAATACTCCTTGCCCCCCGTCACGCGTTTCACGTAGCTGACATTGAAGATTGGCTCGATGCCACTGCTCGTCTCCGCGATCATGGATATGCTGCCCGTGGGGCTGACGGCGAGTCGTGTCGCGTTCCTGAAGCGCCGCTCCTCGCTCCGCGTCTTCCCACGGAAGTAGGGGCTTTTCGCGCAGTAGATGCTCTTCGTCCAGTCGGGGAAAGGGCTGCGTTCTTTGCCGAGAGCTTCACTCGCGTCGTCAGCTGCCTCGCGGATGAAGCGCATGACATTGCTAGCTGTCGCGATACCTTCCTCCGAGTTATAAGGGATGCCGAGCTGGGCAAGGAGGTGGGCAAGGCCCATGACTCCCAAGCCAATCTTGCGGTGCCGCCAGGTCACGGTCTGCGCACGCCTGACGGGGTACTTTGAGACGTCTATCATGTTATCAAGGAAGCGGACTGCGACGCTGATAACATCCTTGAGGCGTTTCCAGTCGATGCGATTGTCTTGTGTCACGAAATTCGCGAGGTTCACACTCCCAATGAATCCTTGTTCATAGCTGCTCAGGAGGAACTCGGCGCAGGCACTTGGGCTCTCAATAGGGTGAGAGGGGATGGGGTTGCCTCTCCTGATAGCGTCCTTGAAGAGTATGCCAGGGTCTGCGTAGTTCCACGCGCTCGCGACGAGGATATCGAAAACTTGTTTCGCGTTCATGCGCGCGACGTACTCTTTGCTGCCGGGGTCGCGGAGCCCAAAGTCCTTATCCGCGATGACTGCGTGGATGAAGTCGTCACTGACGTACGCACTAATATTGAAGTTCTCTAAGCGCTTATCCTTTGTCTTCGCCGTGATGAACTCGAGGATGTCAGGATGCGTGATGTCGAGCACGCCGATATTCGCTCCCGCCCGTTTCCCGCCCTGCTTGACTGTGCGTGCACTGTCGCTGAAGAGCTTGAGAAAGGTGACGGGGCCACTCGCAACTCCTTCAATGCTCTTCACGGGGGCGCCTTTCATGCGGAGCCTGCTAAAGTTAAAACCCGTGCCACTGCCTGCTTGCTGCATGCGTGCCGCATCGAAGAGCCCGCGATAAATCGCTGTGAGATCATCAGCGAGCGGGATGGCAATGCTGCTCGCGAGCTGTTCGTAGTTCGTCCCTGCATTAATAAGTGCTGGGCTATTGGGGAGGAAGTCGAGGTTGCGCATGATGCGCTTGAAGCGGTTGCGCCAGCGCCGCTGTGTTGCTTCGTCGCCACCGTAGTGCTTCTCTGCAGACGCCACCGTCGCCGCGACGCGCTCCCAGAGCTCGTCCGGACTCTCAAAGCGACCTTCATTATCTCGGAGAAGATAGCGCTCTCTGAGCAACTGTACCGCATTGACGCTCAGCGAGGTGTGCACGGTTCGTCCAATGAGCGCGTTCTTTGCGTTCCTAATGGCTGCGCGTTGCTCTCGGTAGAGGATATAGTCGCGAGCGACCCTGTGGTGGCCCTCCTCCATGAGTGTTTCTTCGACGAGGTCTTGAATCTCCTCTACATCAGGGATTCTCCGCCCGCTCTGTGCAGTGGAGAGCTTGAAGAGTTTCTTCTCGACTTTCTCGGCGAGTTTCTGAGAGGGGAACTTCCGAGCCTCGTCTCCAAGCGTGTCCTCGGCCGCGGCGCGAATCGCGTTCTCGATTTTCTCCCTGTTGTACTGGACGAGTCTCCCGTCGCGCTTACGGATTTTCTCAAGAACTACGCCTTTGATAGCATCACCCCCTGGGGAGAGTGAAGAGAGAGGTATATAAAAAGGTTTGGCGTCAATTGGGTTCGTGGCTCTCGTGGAAATTAGCTCCATCACTTAGCGATAGCGAAGGATCAACAAAGCAACAAAGGTTTGTCTCGAGTGTGGCACCCCAGGCCGAAGCAGGATAATCCACGAAAGCAACGCTAGGCTCCATGTAAACCAGAGCTCGGGACGGAGGAACTGCTAACCGTTAGACGTAGGGCTCGCAGATCGCAGTGTCACCACTCCGAGTACTCGGGACACAATGGTAGCCCTTAGGGCACCACAACCCCATTCCCTGACAGTCGCCGCAAGCGTTCGTTGAGGGAATCGGCTCGCCACAGGTTATTTCTTTTGGAGACGGGCACTCAGGCGGGATTGGCTCTTCAACGCAGTAGCCATCAACGCACGTTGCGTTCATACAAGCTGAGCTCTCACAGTCACTATCAGTTACGCACTCCGCTGGCTGGACACATTCTCCGCCCCGCTTAATCAGTCCTGCCTTACAGAGGAGCTGACAATTTCTACAGACGCCATCAATAAGGGAGCCTGCTGCAGTGTCGCATTCCTCGCCTGGATCGATCACTCCATTGCCACAGGTGTTCTTTGGCACATTACAAACGCCACCCTCGAGCACAAGGCCTTCACAGCAACGCCCATTACCATAGATGTCAGCTCGTAGTCCTTGCTGAGCACAAATCTGGCAGGTGCTCGTGCAACCGTCTGTCTCGTCGCTATTCGCGTCATCGCATTCTTCGCCAGTTTCGAGTTCGAGTATCCCGTTCCCACAGAACGGTCTCATCCCGACGCATTCTTCCCCACTCCAACAAGCATTGGGACCGCAATCACAACTTTCTGTCAAGACATTCTCGCAGCGCTCCTCACAAGGACATTCTCCTTGACAAACAACGGTGGCGCCCGCAGTTTGTGCATGGCATGAATTACTATACGTACGCCCGTCATTCCCACAAACTGGTCGATAGTCTTGCGTACAGGCAACTGGTGACTCATAAGGTCCAACCGTCAACCCCCCAGCGAATGGCACGCCAATGGATATTGTTCCAGTCTCTATGGATTGTGAAGAAACACCTGTCCCTGTAAGCGTCACAGTCCTCGCCGCTCCACAATTGACGATGACGCCTTCTACAGGTGAGAGCTCACCTCGCGTGAACTCCCATACGCCATCATTATAAGTGCGTACACTCCTCATACAGGAGCCTCCTTGTTCATTAAGTTTCGTAACAAGATCTTCAGCCGTAAATCCTGCAAAAGGAACTGATATTAAGTTCTCTCCTCGGTGTAGCGAGATCGTCACACGTTGAAGTGGCTCCCCAGTAAGTGTAATACGCTTCTTCTCAGTGCAATGAAGTGTATAGACCTTGCCTGGTTCGAGGACGAAATTCTTCCCAGATTCCTTCGTGTACTGCTGCTGCCGGTGCCAGAGTTCATGAGAACTCCCCTCCGTTACTCCGTCGCAATTCGCGCCGAGCTTGTTCAGCGCGTCGAGGAGCTCGTCGGCTGTGTGCACGTCAGTTGTCAAGCAGGGGCAGGCTCCTTTGCAAAGCACCGTTGCTCCCGAACTCTCCGCGTGGCACGCGCTAATGTAGGACTTACCATCGGAAGCGCAAACAGGATCATA
>RFKA01000066.1 GCA_003694385.1 Candidatus Woesearchaeota archaeon
AATCAGCTGCAGCCGGTGGTACTGCCACAGTCTTCGCAGAGCGCGCAAGTCCCGTTGCGCTTGAGGCGGAGGCTATTGCAAGAGGGGCAGCGCTCACCCGTATAGCCTTTTTGCCGTGCTTCAAGGATTGCTTGTTCCTCAGCGCTGAGCTCTACGCGTTTCCGCTTGCGTTTTGTAGGCGCCGTTTGTACGTGCACGATGTCTGTGCGGCCGGCGTATTCGTAGCCGAGGACGCGATAGAGGTAGTCGATAGGTGACGTGGCGTTTTTTATTGTGGGGTCGCCGTTGACCGGTCCTGAGGGGGTGAAGGTGCTGAAGGTGAATTTGTCGACGAGTTCGTTGAGATCGAGGCCTGCGGCGAGGGCGTGGCTGAGCAAGTCAGCGTAGGCTTTGAGGAGTCCCTGGTAACTCGTGTCTTTGGTCCTCATCGAGAGCGTGACGCGCCCAGGCTGCCCATCATCGAATTCTTGGGTGGTGATGCTTATGGGTACGCCCCCTATGCTCGCTTCGCGCGTGATGCCCTGCCAGGCAACCTGGCGGTCCTTGACTCCCCGCTGCACTGCCTCGGGTGTGAGCGCCGTTTCGTCAAGGTCATCAAAGACGCCAAGGTCTTCGCTGACAGTGTTGAGTGGCTGGCTGAGCTTGCTGCCGTCACGGTACAAGGCGTTCGCTTTGAGCATGAGTTTCCAGCTCAGCAGATACGCATCTTCAATGTCTTTGATGGTTGCGTGGTTGGGCATGTTAATGGTTTTGCTGATGGCGCCGCTGATGAATGGTTGGGCTGCTGCCATCGCTTTGATGTGGGCGGCTGCCGAGAGGTAGCGGGTGCCTTTCTTCCCGCAGGTATTCGCGCAGTCAAAGACGGGGAGGTGCTCCTCTTTGAGGCCGGGTGCCCCTTCGAGCGTCATTGTGCCGCAGACGTACTCGTTCGCGGCAGCGATTTCCTCTTTCGTGAAGCCCAGGTGGGCGAGAAGGTTGAAGTCTGGCGCTGTGTAACGCTCCTTTGGGATGCCGAGTCGCGCCATGGTTTTTGTTCCAAGCGTGTGATGGTTGAAGACGAATTGTATGTCGAAGGCCGTGGCGAGGTTGCGTTCAATGATTGCGAGTTCTCCCTCAGTGAGCCCTTTCGCTTTGAGCGCTTCATGGGTCACGGTGGGGCAGCCTTTGAGCGTGCCATGCCCGACGGCATACGCAACGATTGCTTGTATCTCTTCTTCAGTGTAGCCGAGTGCTGCAAGCGCTGGTGGAACACTCTGATTGATGATTTTAAAGTACCCTCCTCCAGCGAGCTTCTTGAATTTGACGATGGCGAAGTCTGGCTCGATGCCCGTCGTGTCGCAATCCATGACGAGGCCTATTGTCCCTGTTGGGGCAATAACGGTTGTTTGTGCATTGCGGTATCCGTGCTTCTGGCCACGGGTGAGTGCCTCGTCCCATACTTCGTGCGCTGCTTGCAAGATGTGGGGTGGACAGCGTTGCTGATCAAGACCCACGGGTGTGATGCTGAGGCCTTCGTACTCTGCTGGGGGCGCATTATACGCGGCGCGGCGATGGTTCCTGATGACGCGGAGCATGTGTGCGGCGTTCTTCTTGTAGCTGGGGAACGGGCCGAGGTGCTCGGCCATCTCTGCGCTCGTCGCGTAGGCCTGCCCCGTCATGATGGCTGTTACCCCCCCGATGAACGCTCGGGCTTCATCACTGTCATAGGCAAGGCCGGTGCGCATCAGTGCACTCCCGATGTTCGCATAGCCCAGGCCAAGTGTGCGAAAGCAGTAGCTCCGTTCGGCGATCTCCTTGCTTGGGAACTGGGCCATGAGGACGCTAATCTCGAGGACGATCGTTGTGAGGCGCACGGCGTGCCGGAAACTTTCTGTGTCGAAGCTCCCGTCTTCTCTGAGGAATTTGACGATGTTCAGGCTGGCGAGGTTGCACGCCGTGTCGTCGAGGAACATGTACTCGCTGCAGGGGTTGCTCGCATTGATGCGTCCGTCGGCAGGGCAGGTATGCCATTCATTGATCGTCGTGTCGTATTGCACCCCTGGGTCGGCGCTGTGCCACGCGGCGAGGCAGAGTTTTTTCCAGAGGTCACGTGCACGCACTGTCTTGTACACGCCTCCATCTACGCGGCGGGTGAGCTTCCACTCTTTGTCTTGCTCGACTGCTTCGAGAAAATCGTTGGGGATGCGTACACTATTGTTCGCGTTCTGGCCCGACACTGTCTGGTAGGCTTCGCTCTCGTAGTGCGTGTCGAATTCGGCGAAGTCCACGTCATAGATTCCTTGCTCGCAAAGCTGAACAACACGAAGGATGTAGTTCATCGAGATGCCGAGCTGTCTCGCTTCGCTCATTGCGCGTTTGAGTTCAGGGTTCGTCTTCCAGTCGGTGCCGGACTTGGCCGCGTGGGCAACGCGCCCAAGAGCTTTCTTTGCGATGTGGCTGCCCGCGACGAGATCAACGACTTTCTGCTCTTCGCGATACTTGAGCATGATAAAATCTTCTATCTCTGGGTGATCCATGTCAAGACAGACCATTTTCGCGGCGCGTCTCGTCGTTCCGCCGCTCTTGATGGCGCCTGCTCCCGTATCGAAAATTTTGAGGAAGCTCATGAGTCCTGAAGAGGTGCCGCCGCCGCTCAAGGGTTCTCCCTTGCCTCTGAGCGTGCTGAAGTTCGTCCCTGTCCCCGAGCCATATTTGAAGATGCGCGCTTCACGCACAGCGAGGTCGAGGATGCCGCCGGGGTTGACGAGGTCGTCTTCAAGCCGCTGGATGAAACAAGCGTGGGGCTGAGGGTGTGTGTAAGCGTCAGCGCTCTTTTTGAGCTCCCCGGTCGCCGGGTCAACGTAGTAGTGTCCCTGGGGCTTCCCTGTGATGCCATAGGCCCATGCGAGGCCCGTATTGAACCATTGTGGACTGTTAGGGGCGACCATCTGGTTGAGGAGCATGTAAGCGAGTTCGTCAGCAAATGCTTGTGCATCATCCGGTGTGGCGAAGTACCCATACTGCTCCCCCCAGTGCCGCCAGCACCCCACGAGCCTGCGCACTACCTGCTTGATGCTCGTTTCTGGCCCGAGCAACGGCTTCCCCTCCTTGTCTAAGAGTGGTTTGCCATTGGCATCTGTCTGCGGAACCCCTGCTTTACGGAGATACTTTTGGGCGAGAATATCGGTGGCGAGTTGGCTCCACCCCTCAGGAACTTCAACGTCTTTGATGGAGAAGACAATGCTGCCATCGGGGTTCTTGATTGTGGAGTCTCGCTTCGTGTAGGTGAACTGCGCATACGGGTCTCCCGTCGTGTATCGTCGCGGAATGCTGAGCCCGGGCATAAAGGTCACCTGTGAAAACCTACGAAAAAACTACTTATACAACATGTTGTAGAGCGACATCGGAGAAACCACCAGATGTGCTATCTAGCTGTGACGTGTGGCGCTATATAAAATTTGTTGTGTGCGAATGGTTGTATGCCAATGGTTGTATAGCAATAGTTGTGTAGCAATAGTTGTATGGCAAAGTATAGACCTCGCCCAGAGAAAGAAAATCAGCGCTTCTGCTTCGCCAGCTTCTTCGTCTGGCGCTTTAGATATTTATCGAGAGCGAGGATCATGCGCTCTTTAGAGCGCGTCCGGAGTTTACGAGCGAGAGAGCGCATCTGCAACTCTGTCCGCACCCAGGATGCAATAGGATTCTTTGCTGTGGTCACAACACTCTCGAACTGCGCACGCGTCATGGCATCGAGGGCTTCGAGCAGGTCAAAGAGGTCGTGCACGTCCCGGCCGAGGAGCGAGAGGGGCTTAACACGCCGCTTCGTCGCGGTGAACTCGTCAGCAGTCAGGTCCTTTGCCTGACGCTGGAAGAAGCGCGACTTAAAGCTGCGCTGCACGACGAGGATGAGCACAAAGAGAAGGACGATGGCCCCCGCAACCACCCCTAACTGATCCATCGCCTCAAGAGGGTTGAGTCCAAAGAGCACGGATTGTTTAAGGAGTTCTGAGAGGAGAACGTAAGGATTGAACCCTGCAATGAGCTGTACAATGGGTGCGAATTGCTCTATGGGGAGGACAAGATTGCTCACGAAGAGGAGAACAGTGCCGACGCTGAGCGCGGCAAGCATGCTTGCCTCTTGCGTTCCCGCGAGATAACCGATAATCATGCCGAGGAAGCTAAACAGGGTTATCCCGAGCAAGAGTATGAGGAGGGTCGCGCCGAAGTTATCAAAGAAGCTCGTGTCAACAAAGAACCACGTGATAACGAGGACGATGAGACACTGCACAAAAAGGACGAGGAAAGTCGTGACGAAGGAGAGGAACACGTGGTATTCATCCCTCGTCGCCGTCGTGAAGTTCCTGAAGGCAGCCGTGCTCGTCTTGTCCTTCACGATGAGGCTGCTGGAGAGCATGAGGCCCAGGAACATAATCACGAGCATGAGGATGGCGGGATACGTGAAGGTGAGCTGTGACTCCTCGCTCAGCGGCTCAATTGTCGTCGTAATTGGGGCGGAAACACTCCCTGAATGGAGACCAAGGGGTTTCTGGAGGGCATCGTTGATGTTGCGAAGCGTGCCGCGCAGCTGGCTGAGCTTGAGTGAGGCGAGCGTGAGACGCTCACCACTCATCGCAAGCGCATCCTGAATGTCCGTCGATGCACGCGCAACCTCATCAAACCGGTTCTTTGCTTTCAGCATCGCTTGTGCGGCATCGTCGACGATTTTCCCGACTTCCGCAACCGCTGTCGGTGCTCCTGCAGCCAAGGCGTCGAGCTGCTCCGTTGCGTTCTCGAGGACTTCCTGCTCGGACTCAAGGTATGCGATCGTGGCGTTCGAACAGGCTGTACAGCGCTCTTTGACATCATCAATCACATCAATCGTGTCTTGGATTGCATCCTCAGCTGCCTGATCCATCTCGATAACGAGCGCACTCAGCGTCTGCACCCTGCTCCTGACTTCGCGGAGATCGGCAAAGCCAATATCAAGGTCAACACGTTTGAGCGCGTCCTCGCTCTCGTGGAGCCGAGAGAGGACTGCTGCGTGGTCTGCATCAACAGAGTCTGCAAGCGCAATCTGCGCAACCACTTCCCGCTGCACAAGCAAGAGCCGCTCGAGGAGGTCATCAGTGAGAGCACGCGTAATGGCGCTGCTCTGCAGATTGAACTCCTTGCCGAGGGCATCAATGACTTGGTAGACGAGATTAACACGCGAGTTATCAACGACGAAGGTCACGTGATTCGTTCCGTTCTGCTTCACCCGGAAATCAGGGTCGAAGAGCACGCAGGAGTGAATTTCGCCGGTGCGGACGCGCTCCGTACAATCCGCT
>RFKA01000067.1 GCA_003694385.1 Candidatus Woesearchaeota archaeon
GTTGCGCGAGGACTTCTTTTGCATCATTGCTCACGTCGAAATAGTTGTAGGCGTGCGCGAGTTGCGCCATCGCGTTATCGAATACGGACATTATCATTCACCCATGAATGAGCAACAGCGACCCTGATTTAAAGCTTGTGTAGGAGTGAACCACCCCTCTTATTTGCTCACGACCGAACCTTTTTTATGGCTGGGCGTGCTCGAGGGCTTCATGCGACGAGGCTATAAGCGACGGCCCGCGAAGGTGCTCCGGTCCGCGCGCGAAGAGGTTGCCCGGCTCTTTGCTGAGGCAGAGCGACAGTTTGACGCGGGCCGCAAAGACCTCGCGCGCCGCCGCGTGCGCAACGCCCGCCGAGCAGCGATGAAGGTGCAGCTCCGCATCCCTGAGCACTGGCACCGCTACTGCCGCCGCTGTGACAACTATCTCAAGCAGGGCGTGAACTGCACGATTCGCATCAGGAAAGGCATACGCATCAGGCGCTGCCTCGAGTGCGGAGCAGTGCGGAGAAAAATTATGCGGGAGAAGAGCGTGCGTGCCCCGCCCACTCACCCCAATTCATCCTCTCCACGCGGGAGTGTCAGAGGGGCTTAATTACCGGGGCACAGTGCTGTGAGCACAGCAGCCCTTATAAGTTTTCTTCCAGAAAGTATAAAACGAGTACGCGGTTCTGCTCGCCGATGGACGTGCTAGGGTCTGGGGCAGAGGCGACGATCTTTCGCGACGGCGAGAGCGTTATCAAGCGCCGCCTCGTGAAACGCTACCGCCACCCCGTACTCGACGAGGAACTGCGGCGCTCACGGACGCGCCGCGAAGCGAAGCTCCTCCAGAAGGCCCGCGTACCGCACCCAGCCCTCATCGCGACTGACCGCGAGTCGAGCATCACGATGGAGTTCATCGAGGGGACGCCGCTCAAGCAACTCCTCGATAGCGACGTGAACCTCGCGCAGAGAGTGGGGCAGCACGTCGCAGCACTCCACGACCAGGCAATCATCCATGGCGACCTCACGACGAGCAACATGCTCCTCAGCAAGGGGGAGGTCGTCCTCATCGATTTCGGCTTGAGCTTCACAAGCCACGATCTCGAGCACAAGGCGGTTGATATCCACTTGTTCAAGCAGGCGCTCGAGAGCAAGCACCACGCCGTCTTCGACGAGGCGTACAAGGCTTTCCTCAAGGGCTACCGCGCATCCCCAGAGGCTACGAAGGTCCTCAAGCGGCTCTCCATCGTCGAGAAACGAGGAAGGAACAAGGCGAAGTACTGATGCAAACCTCCAAACTCTTCCTATTCGTACTCCTAGCAGTCGTGCTCGTTGGCAGCGTTAGCGCGCAGAGCGGCCACGTGACGCTCCTCACTGTCGCAGAGAGTGAGGGGGGCGAGCGCGGCGGGACCGCCGACCTCTACCTTGAAATTCAGCCGGGCACGGGGCAGATCTTCCTCGATACCTACCCGCTCGCCAAGCTTGACACGCAGAGCAGTACACGGTACGCGACGCGCATCGCGTGTGAGTACGCGAATGCTGATTGTGACCAGTATGATTTCTTCTTCACGATACGAGCGAACTCGCGGCTTGTTGGTGGTCCGAGCGCGGGCGCCGCAATCGCCGTGCTCACTGCCGCGCTCCTCACGGGAACACCCATTGATGCGTCAGTCGCAATCACCGGCACAATAGACTCGGGCGGCCTCATTGGTCCCGTCGCGGGCGTGAAAGAAAAAGCGCTCGCGGCGGCAGAGCAGGGACTCTCGCTCGTCCTCATCAGCGCGTTCTCGTACCCCACAGAGGTCAACGAGAGCTACCTTGAACTCGTGAATAAAACAAACGCGACGGTGAACCTCTCGCGCGTCTACGTCCCCGTGAACCTCAGCTCGCTCGGTATCCCCATCCGCACGGTGACGACACTCGACGAGGCACTCGCGTACTTCACAGGTAGAGAGCCAACGCAGCGCCCCGTCACGATTGAGGAGGACGCGGCGTACCGAAGCATCATGCAGCGCATCGCGCGAGAACTCTGCGCGCGTCGGACCGAGCTCGCCAATGAAGACGACGACCCACTCGGCCTCAAGGAGCAACGGGAAGAGGCAGAGAGAGAAGAAGACTGGTATAGCCTCGCGAGCTATTGTTTTCGCGAAGCGATCGCGTACCGGGAACAGCAGTTCGCACAACTCTCCCCGGCGCAGCTCGCCTCTCATCGAGACGCTCTGCGCGAAGCCGTTCGTCAATTCCAGCAACAAATGCTGCAGCGCACGCCACGAACAATGGCGCAGCTTGAAACCTCGATGATTGTCGCCGAGCGGCTCGACGAAACGTGGGAGCGGCTCGAGGGGAACCTCAGTGCGGAGAATCTCGCGTTCGCTCACGAACGTCTCAATAGTGCTCAAGTCTGGTTCGCATTCTGGTCTATGAGGAGCCCGCGCATCACGCTCGACGAGCAGCACCTGCGCCGGGCCTGCAATGCAAAACTCGCTGAGGCGCAGGAGCGCATCAGCTACGTGAACCTCTACCTCCCCGACGAGTACCTCGCACGCGCGAAGGAAGAACTCGCGAAGGCGCGCGCGGCCGCCGACAATGGTGCACCAACAACGTGCATCCACCACGCAGCGAAGGCGCGCGCACAAGCAAACGTGTTGAGTACGACGCTCGCAACGCCCGAGGAGCAGTTCCCCCTCATGCTCGACACGAAGCTCGCGAGTGTTGCGCGCGTCATTGCGCAGCAGGAGCAATTCCCCATCCTCGGCTACAGCTACTACCGTTACGCGCAGAGCCTCGGCGAGCACGACCGCTACTCGGCACTAACCTTCGCTGAGTACGCGCTAGAGCTCTCCGACCTCGCCATCTACTTCCCCAAACACCAAAGGGTTCGCATCCCAACACAGCTCATAGGGCCGCTCCTCCTCTTTGCTGGAGGCATTCTCACAGGGCTCATCGTCGCGCTCGCCATCCTCAGGCCGCGGAGACGAAGAGCGACAAAGCAGACGAGGAGAAGAGAGAATAAAAGGAGAGAAAGCAGAAAAAGAGAAAGCAGAGGAAGAGGGCGCAAGGGGCGTGGATAGGCGAAGAGGTGTAGAGAACAAGAAAAGGGGGAGCGCTTTGGGAAAAACAAGTGGGTGAAGGCATGCTCGACTATGGCATCATCGGTAACTGCAAGACCTGTGCGCTCGTGAAGAGCGATGCGAGTATTGACTGGTTCTGCTTTCCGACATTCTCCAGCCCGAGCGTGTTCGCACGCCTCCTCGATACAGAGCGCGGCGGCACACTCAGGATAACCCCTGTAGGGAACTACGCATGCAAGCAGCGCTACCTCCCGAACACCGCCATCCTCGAGACGACGTTCACGAGGAGGACGGACGCGTTCCGCATCATTGATTTCTTCCCTCGGTATCGCCACCACCGCCTCGTCAGGCAGAACAAGCTGTTCCGCATTATTATTCCCCTCAAGGGGACGCCTCGTTTCCGTCTTACCTATGACCCGCGGCCTGGTTACGCGAAGCGGAAAGCACGATCTCAGTGGCGCGACGGGGTCTATCATACCGTGGCTGGTGAGCACGAGATCACCCTCAAGACAAACCTGAGCCAGGCGGCAATTGCTGGAGAGGAGTGCGTGCTGCGTTCAACGAAGTTCCTCGTTTGTGGTGCAGCTGATGATACACACTACTCTGTGCGGCGGTGTATGCAACTCCTCGATGCAACGCAGCGCTACTGGGAACGCTGGGTCGAAACGCTCATCACGCCACAGCAGCATCGCCCCCTCATCATCCGGTCAGCTATCACGCTCAAGCTCCTCACGTACAGCAACACAGGGGCGATTCTCGCAGCGGCCACGACGTCAATTCCTGAAGTTGTGGGAACGAGTAGGACGTTCGACTACCGCCACTGCTGGGTGCGTGACGCGGCGTTTGCCGTCGACGCACTCAAGAAGATTGGTCGTGAATACGAACCAAAGAAGCTCATCGCGTTCATCATGAAGCTCGCGATGGAGAATGATCACGTGCAGATACTCTACGGTATCGAGGGAGAAACCCGTCTCCGGGAGCGGTCGCTCGGGCACCTCGCGGGGTTCAAAGGGTCTCGACCCGTGCGCATCGGGAATGCCGCCTATAATCAGGAGCAGCATGATATCTATGGAGAGCTCATTGACATCCTCTACTTGTACTACGCCTATTATGCGTATGAGACGATGGGACGGAAACAGTGGCGCTTCCTCTCCTGGCTCGTGAACCAGATTAAAGCGAAGTGGGAGCGCAAAGATTCTGGCATCTGGGAGTTTCGCGGCAAGCACCGGCACTACTTATTCTCTAAGCTTATGTGCTGGGTTGGTGTTGACCGCGCCGTCAAGCTCGCCCAGCACTACGGGAAAGACGA
>RFKA01000068.1 GCA_003694385.1 Candidatus Woesearchaeota archaeon
ACGCCAATGGCTGCGGTGAGCTCGCTCACGTTCTTCTCCCCACTGAGGAGCTCATTGAGGATCTTGATGCGTGTCCTGTTCGAGAGCGTCCCGAGGAAGTACTCGTATGCCTCATCCGGATTCACCAACATTACATATTCCATATTCGAAATATTTGGGAATCGGAATATTATTTAAGTTTTGTGGAAGATTGCATCACAAGTCCTCAACCCCCATCACGAGTTCCACAGTATAGCTTCGTCCAACCTTCTCGCGACGAATAACCTCTTTGTACTCGAGCGTAGTGACGACGGCAGACACTTTTGACTTCGACCACTGGAGCAGTTTCGCAATGTCCTTCTGCGATAATTTGTTCCCTTGCTCCTTTAGCAGGCGCACAATAACTTTTTCATCAGGACTCAGCAGTGAAGAGGGAACGTAGAGAATCTCCTCTTTGGGCTTGCGCAGATACGAAACCATGCTTGCTCCGATTGCACCTCCAATGAATAGCGAGAGAACTGTGACAACCAAGATGATGACGAGTACAGACCGCTCTGCAAGCTCATCCATGACTTCTCGCCGTCTGGTCTCCATCTTTTCAGCACGCTCAAAGGCCACGCTATAGATTTTCGGCAACACGGGACGGGACTCGTGCCACTGAATCACTGTCTCAGAACTCTGGAACTGCACGTCATCGGGGAATGGCACGATGGGGAGCTCAACCCCACTCATTTGAGAAAGGACAAACTGCCGCGGCAAAACGATACGGTAGTTGAGCACGTCAGGGGCGAAAGGGAACAGCATGGTGTGATACAAAAGAAACTCTTCTGAACGCGTAATGATGCCTTCAGGAAGGTGATAGTTGATGCGTACGGTGCACGTCGTACAGGAGAGCGGGATGTGCACAGCATTCTCGCTTACCTCTGCCTCCTGTCCATTAACAAGCACGTCTACAGCGCCCGCTGGGAGCGCAAAAGTGAGCAGCTCTTCAGTATAATTCGTTAGCGTGATGTTAACCGTCTCATCAATTGTTACTGTCCCGGTAACGACATCTTGGATGCTAACTGATACGGAAGAAGCTGCGGAAACACCAGCGGGCGTGAGGAGGAAGACGAAGCACAAGAGGACACCATACTGTCCAAAAGATCCCATACGTTTCATGGATCCGGAGCTATAGACATTTTATTTAAACTTTCCGGGAAAGACCGCCGCCTCTCCCATTGTTCTGAACTTTCTCAAAAGGAAATTCCGTCCTCTGAGCGCTTATGGCGCCTCTCCAGCAAAAGAATTTTCCTTGCGTTCTGATGCTAAGCAAAAAAAGCATATATATCCCTCTTGTTGCACGGCCAACATGCAAAGAGCTCATCACCAAATCGAGCAGGAGAGGCGCTTCCCCCTCCTCGGGGGGAGTATAGAGATCGTACTCTATGATGTAGACCCAGGCGTTGCGGCAATTCTTTTCGAAGAGATTTATCAGGAAGGTCTCCGCCTTCAGAGCATCTTTAATTTCTTCGACCCGCAGAGCGAATTGTCCTTGTTGAATCAGCAGCGCATACGAACTGTTTCAGCAGAACTGTTGGAAGTCCTCACCGTGGCACTACGTTATTGCAGAGAGACTGGGGGAAGATATGATATCAGTAAAGGCCGGGAAATTCTCCTGAGAAAACGACGGCGACAACAACCCCGCGCCGCGCCCACGAGCAACTACACAGCAAACTACACAGCAATCAGCTTCCATGGGAACACCGTACGTTTACAGCACCCTTCCGTTTGCATTGACCTGGGGAGCATCGCGAAAGGGTATATTGTTGACAAGCTTCTAGAGTTCATCAGCCAACAAGGAATCCTCTCAGCATTCATTGATGCCCGGGGGGACATGAGGATAACTGGCCAACATCTGGAAATCGTTGAGATTCAGCATCCGCGAAAAAAAGGCGGGTTTCAAGCACTGCTCCTGGAGAACAAGGCAGTAGCGACCTCGGGCGATTACAGTCAATACTATGGCACGCCGGAAACCAGCCATCTCGTCGGCACGGTTTATGCAAGCTCTGTCACAGTCCTCGCAGACACGCTGATGGAAGCAGACGTACTCGCGACTTGTGCGTCCCTGCTTCCTCTTGAAGAGGCGCGGGCACTCATAGAGAACCACACAGCAGCAGCTCTTATCGTCGACAAGCAAGGAGGCATCCATGAGACAACGCAGTTCCCACGCTATACGCTTACCGAGGAGCCTCGCTTCGTGAGGAGGCAAGGAGTGGTTAGGGGTGAAGCATGACGATGCAAGAAATCACCTTCTGGGGCCTCTTGCTGGCAAGCAGTTTTGTGGGGATGCTCATTTTCGGCATCATTCTGGAGTTGAGCACACGACACAGCCTCTTCTTCACAATGATGAAGCTGACAAAATATTTCATAAACTTTGCGACAGTCCTCGTTATTCCGCTTGCCCTGTTCTTCCCAGAGAGTAAACCATTGCTCTGGAATCTCAGTCTCTATGCAGTCTTCATACTCATGTGTATCCGTCCCCTCCATGACTTGTTTCCTCGTTTGCGGCTTATTAGACTCATTTCGCTACGAAAGAATCTTGGAATCTTCTCAGCAACGATTGTCGTCGTGTTTGGTGTACAGCATTATATTGGGCTAGGTCTCGCAGCATTCCTCACAGAATATTTTTCTCTCGCAGCCTGGCACGACCTGTTCTTTGGACGCATCGGCGAGTTAACCGGCGCGATTCTCCTCCTCACCTCGAACAAGCTGAGCATACGGTTGCTCAAGCGAAACTGGAAGCGAGTACAGAGACTCTCCTATGTGTATTTCTTCTCTGGAGCTTGGTATGTGTTCTCCAGTTTCCACAAGCTCTTCGGACTGGTAAGCATAGTGATTGTGGCACAACTAACCCTCTTCGCTTTCATAAAGAAAAACACAGCTGTACGATTCACGCATACCGTGACTCGTTCATTCGTCTCCCTCGGTATCATCCTCCTCCTCGTCTTTTCTAGCGTCGGAGCTTTGAAGATAGACAAGGCTCTGCGTGTGCGCACTTCACTTGAGAAGCAGTTGCTGCAAGAAAAGGCACTTGTTGATGAAGAGCAGGCCACAGTGGATTCTCTCCAGCAGGAGACTAAACAGCTTCGTGAACAGACAACAGCAACCCGTGAGGGGAAACTATGACACTGAAAAACACCCTCCCCGTTCTCCTCATACTGCTTGTTTACTTGCTCGGTGGGCTCTACCTGCTGCACCTCAACAATCAGAATATTGCTCTGAGTGAGCAACTACAGCAATATGATGCTCGAAAGGAAGCTCTGGCCCAACAGCGTGTGAGTCTCGCGACTGTTAAGGAGAACCTCCATGCTGCACTTGCTGCCGAGCAGGAAGCAAAGAAGAAAGAATTACTTGAGAAACAAGTGGCTGCCCTCCAAGAGGAGGAGCGGCGGAAGGCTCTTGAGGAGCAGCAGCGGAAAGAAGCGGAGGCGCAACGACTCGAGGCGGCGCGACTCGCAGCACAGAGAGCCGAAGCAGAAAGGGCGCGCCAAGCAGAGATTCTGAGGAAACTCCGGAGGAGGCGGAGGCGACGAACCAGAGCCTCATAGTTGGCAAGGTTTGGAGATGTCAACTCCCGTGCACAAAAGCTGCAGTGCCTGCTTAGCAGCGCAACAAGGCGTGCTTACACAGATACGGCCTAAGTTCTCGTGGGTTGTTCCTGGCGAGCTCTTTTGCCACCTTCCGTCCGGTAGAGAACTTCCCTAGCATAGAACTCCTCCTCTTCTGCGGCTTGCGCACCTGTTCATCGATTGATATGCCTGTGAGACTCAGCCAGCCTCACATAACATTCGCGCTTTGTTCTCCATTGATTTCAGCAAGTCCTATAGGTGTTTTCATCTTATGAAAAAAGAGCTGGTTTCATTTCAGCAAAACAGAAATGCTCTTTCACACACAGAGAATCCAGAATGGAGGTCAAGACAATGGAAATGAACAAGAAATTGCTTTTAGGGATTGTTGGCATGCTCGTGCTGGGCATCACGCTGGTCAGTGCAAGCAGCTACATGAGCATGAACGCCCTGCACAAGAAGATGCTCGCTTCGAATGACTTCGAAGCTATGCATGACGCGATGATGCGTGGCGATTTCGCAGCGGCAGAGAAGTATCACGCAACGCTCGATTTCGAGTGCCTGATGCATGAGCTCGTAAAGAACGGCGACATCTCGCTCGAAGAGTTCCGGACGATGCATGAATGGATGCTGACGGGGGACTTCCCGCGAACGAAGCCTGCGGGGATTAGCGATGCCGCCTGGGAACTCCACACGAGCCACCACCCCGCACTCTACAAATAGTCTTTTAACCATCTTTTTTTCTCCGGAGATGAATTATGGACATACCGAAACAGAAACTCGTCATCACCGTATCTCTCGTGGGGTTGCTCATGGTGCTCATCACCGTGTTCTCCGTGTATCACACCCAGCACCTTGGGCACGCCTACCTGCAGTACCCGCTCTTTCTCTATGGCACAACCATCCTCGCGCTTGTCATAGGGGGGTTCATCGTCTTCCTCTTCGAGCAAAAAATCAATGACCAGCAGCTCGTGAAGCTCCTCGCCCTCTTACCTCAAGACGAGAAGAAGCTCCTCAAGATACTGTTTGAAAGAAAAGAGATTGAACAGAAAAAACTCGGAACGCTCACCGGACTCAGCGCAGTAAAAGTCTCCCGCGTCGTCGCCCGGCTTGAGCAACGAGGCGTTATCGAGAAGAAGAAACAAGGCTACACAAACCTTATCTTTCTGAAGCTGTAGAAACAACGTTCATCATCTGTGCGCTCTGCGCTTGGAGAAGCTCAGCTCAGAACAGTTTTATATAAACCTGCGCACTTCGATTATAGCATGCAGTTGTTTGATGCGCTCTTGGGGCTGCCACGCCCCGTGCTGCACCACTGGGGCTACTGGGTCATCCTCCTTGCAGCGATGCTCGAAGCGTCGCCGCTCTTCGGACTGGCAGTCCCGGGACAGGTCATCGTCGTCCTCGGCGGCTTCCTCGTGAAGCTCGGCGTCCTCGACATTGGTGACGCGCTCTTCGTCGCGATCCTCGGCGCGATCCTTGGCGACTTCATCGGCTACTGGCTCGGAAAAAAGTACGGCTACGCGTTCATCACGCGCTATGGGAAGTACGTGCTCTTCAGGAAAAAGTATTTCGACAAAACAAAGCAACTCATGCGTCACCACACAGGAAAAACCCTGTTCATCGGCAGGTTTAACTCCTTGACGCGCGCGTTCGCCCCGTTTGTTGCAGGGGCATCAGGCGTTCCCCTACGGCAGTTCTTACCCCTCAATATCCTTGGCGGCATCGCGTGGGGAATCGTTTTCATCATGATTGGCTACCTCTTCGGGAGCAGCTACCAGCTCGCATCACGATACATCGGCGAGTTCGTCGTTATTGCAGTACTCTTGAGCATCATCATCATCAGCCTCTACCGGTTCATCAACAAGCGCAAACACATCTTCGAGAAGTACCACCTCTACGCACTCATCACGGATGTCGCCGCACTCTACCTCTTCGCCAAGATGGTCGAGGACGTTATTGATGGAGAACTCGTCACGCACCTCGACGCGTGGCTCTCCACCAATGTCATGCGGCTCTGGAGTCCTACGCTCACCAAGGCAATGATGCTCATCACGAGCATCGCCAACCCACTCAACATGACCCTCCTCTCGTTGCTCCTCTTCGGACTGCTCATCTACAAGAAGAAATGGTATTCCGCCCTCTTGTTCGTGAGCGGCATGCTCGGCGGCTTCCTCCTCGAGTTCCTGACCAAGCTCCTCATGCACCGGCCCCGACCCGAGCACGGGCTCATCGTCGCCACGGGCTACAGCTTCCCGAGTGGTCACGCGACGATGGCAATCATCTTCTTCACCGTCGTCCTCCTCGCGTTCAAAGACGATATCAAACATGCGGGCTTGAAGCACGCGTTCATCACGACGAACATCCTGCTCTCTCTGCTTATCGGCGCGAGCAGGGTCTACCTGAACGTCCATTGGCTCAGCGACGTCCTCGCGGGCTTCAGCCTCGGCCTCTTCTGGCTCACCTTCCTCATACTCTTGTTCAGAACTGTTATTGCACTCGTGGAGATAAGCAACAAGACACTCCTATCGATATGGCGTAGCATGCGGTCGGGTGAAACTTAATCGTAACGGAAGAGGTGCTTGGCCACAAGCATGACCGACGGCAAGCGCCTCGCTGCTTCGTCCCACTGATTCGTTTTTCACAAGAGATATAAACAAGTGCGAGCCCGCTCTCCGGCGGTGAGTACTGTGGACAAGCGCATTCTCGAGCTGAACAAACGCGCAGAAAACTACGCCGCACGCCTCCAGAGAGCCCGGGCTGAGATTACCAAAGTCATTGTCGGCCAAGAGCAAATCATCGAGAAAGTACTGCTCGCGCTGATCGCTAACGGCCACGTACTTATCGAGGGCGTGCCCGGATTGGCCAAAACGCTGTTGGTACGAACACTCGCAGAGACCCTCGAAGCAGGTTTCACGCGACTCCAGTTCACCCCCGATTTGCTCCCCGCCGACATTATAGGCACCAAAATATATAATCATAGGACCGGCACCTTCAAGAGAGTCCGAGGGCCGATATTCACGAATTTAGTCCTCGCTGATGAGATTAATCGCGCTCCACCGAAGGTGCAGTCAGCACTCCTTGAGGCGATGCAGGAACGCCAGGTGAGTATCCAAGGAGAGACTCTATGCTTGCCGGAGCCCTTCATGGTGCTCGCGACGCAGAACCCTATTGAGAGCGAAGGCACCTACAAATTGCCGGAAGCACAGGTTGATCGCTTCATGCTTAAACTACTTATAGGCTACCCGACGAAGCACGAGGAAGTGGAGATTATCGGGCGCTTCACGGAAGGAATGGCTACCACTGTGGCGAAGTCCCTCACCGCCAAGGGCGTGCTCGAAATACAAGCTTTTAACCAACACGTGTATGCCGATACCAAGATCAAAGAGTACGTGGCAGATATCGTTGACGCGACGAGGAATCCTGAGGCGTATGGTTTGGCACTTGCGGACTATATCGAATATGGCGCCTCGCCCCGTGCCTCTCTTTGGCTCATCCTCGCGGCGAAGGCCCATGCACTTCTCCACGGAAGGGGTTACGTGAAGCCAGAAGATGTCCAGGCAGTAGCCCATGATGTTCTACGACACCGCGTACTCCTCACCTACGAAGCGGAAGCAGAAGAGCGAACAAGCGATGAAATCATCACTCAGCTCCTCGAGAAAGTGAGCGTTCCGTGATACCGGGTGGTGGGTGTCTGTATGCAAACGACGAAGGAAATCATCAGACAAGTAAAGAAAATCGAAATTGTGACGCGACAGCCCGTCGACGGGCTCATAGCGGGTAACTACCACTCAGTCTTCAAAGGGCAAGGCTTGGAGTTCTCCGAGCTGCGCGAGTACGTGCCGGGCGACGACATACGAGTGATTGACTGGAAGGTGACTGCCCGATTCAATCACCCGTTCGTGAGAGAATTTATCGAGGAGCGGGACTTGCGCGCTTACATCCTTTTCGATGCTTCAGGCTCAACGAGTTTCGGCAATACTGTCGCGAAGCGGCGGAAAGCAGTAGAGCTGGCCGCCACGCTGATGTTCTCTGCCATACGGAACAACGACAATATCGGACTCTTTATCTTCACCGACACCGTCGAGCGCTTCGTGCCTGCGCGGAAAGGACGGCGGCACGCACTCAAGCTCCTCAGCATCCTCCTCAGCCATGAGCCCCAATCGATGAAGACCGATCTCGCCACCTCACTGTCCACCATTGCAAAACTCTTAAAGAAACGCAGCATCCTCTTCATCGTTTCCGATTTTATCGGTGACAACTGTGCACAGCAACTCTCACTCCTCAAAAACAGGCATGATGTCATCGCGCTGCGGGTCAGAGATGAGCGTGAGGAACACCTCCCGAATGTCGGACTCATCCGGCTTGAGGATGCGGAGACGGGTGAGCAGCTCCTCATCGACACTTCTGATGAATCTTTCAGGAGACAATATGCTGTTCTGGTGAAACAACACGCACAGCGATTCCAGAAGCAATTGCGGAAACTGCATGTTGACCTGGTTGACATCAAGACTGGCGAGCCCTACGAGGCTCCTCTGCGACGGTTCTTCAGACTGCGTGCACGGAGGGTGGTTTGATGGCTGGCTTTGAGGACCCTGCGGTTCTACTCTTCCTCTTTAGCATACCTGTCCTGCTTTTCATGTACCAACGAATTCTCAGGAAGAAGAAGCGCGACGCAATCAGGTTCAGCAACCTTGGCTTCATCACCTCCGCTCTCGGCGACAGGAGAAAGGCTCGTCAGGAAGACATGCGCTTCTGGCTCGCCCTCCTTGTTCTCGCGCTCATGATTACTGGCTTTGCGAATCCGCATGTCCCGCTTACGCGGACCAAAGAAGGTGTTAATGTTGTGCTCGTCTTGGACGTCTCCGGGAGTATGCAAGCCACGGATTACAAGCCATCGCGATTAGAGGCGGCGAAGCAATCAGCCGAAATCCTCTTGCGGTCACTCGGCCCCAAGGACTACGCCGGCATTGTCACCTTCGAGTCAGGGGCAACAACCGCTGCGTACCTCAGTCCCTACAAGGATAAAGTGATTGAGAAACTGCACGCCATTACCCCTCGAGAAGGTAGGACCGCAATCGGTGATGGTCTCTCACTTGGCATCGACATGGCCAGCTCCATCCCGAACAAGAAGAAAGTAGTCATTCTCCTCTCAGACGGCGTGGCGAATGCAGGGGTCATCAGCCCGAGTGAGGCGGTGGCCTTCGCCCAGGCAAACAAGATTCAAGTCTACACGATAGGTATGGGATCAACAGAGCAGGTTATCCTCGGCTATGATTTCTTCGGCAGGCCGCAGTACGCAATACTCGACGAGAAAACGCTGCAGGAAATCGCTGAGCAGACGGGAGGGAAGTACTTTAAATCCGTTGATGACAAGACCCTTGACGAGATCTACAAGAGCATCAGCAAAGACATCGAACGGGAGCCGGAGGAAACAAACATCAAAGACTGGTGCTTCCTCGCAGCCCTCATCGTCTTCCTCATCTACTTATATCTCCAGTATGGAGGGAGGAGGATCATCCAATGAAATACGGCTTGACTCTGCTGCTGTTCCTGCTCCTTATCCCGTCGGTGATCGCCGCCGACCTCACCCTCTCGCTCGACCAGAGGGACTACTATTTCAGGACCGGAGAAGAAGCTCTTGTTCATCTCCACGCCAATAACACCTATGGTGAGCCACTCAATGGTATGCTCTCCTACACGATCACGCAGACAATACAACAGGCAAACCTCCAGTACGCCAGCTCAAGCACGCAAGCAACAAGTTTTGCCGTCGGGGATGGCGCAACAGACATCCCCCTGAGCTTCGGCACATCAACGGCCCCCGCAACCTTCTCCGTACGTCTCAGCTTCTCGTACACGAAAGATGAAAACCGTGTCGTCAACCTTGACGAGTTCAGAATACACTTCGTCACCGATGAGCAGCAGGCGCAGAACCAAGGAGGAGGTGTGAGCAGCTCCTCAGAACAAGCCTCGCCACACAGCACCTTTGCACAACAGACCCAGCAGATCATGCAACAAATGACGGGGCAGCAACAGTCAAGACCACAAAGCATGCAGCAACGCATAGAGAACAACCAACTCTCCCAAGATAGCAAGGCACTGAAGAAACAGCTGGCACAACAACTGCAAGAACAACAAGCGAAAAAGGAAGCGTTCCAGCAAGCCCTCGGGAAGAACGAAGCGTTCCAGCAAGCGCATCAGCAGCTGCTACAACAAGGCTACAACCTCACCAGCGCCAGCGTTGACCCAACAACGAATGACACCGGCACATTCAGTTTCCAGTATGAAAACAAGAAGGGGCAGAAAGCGACTCTTTCAGGGAGCATGCAAGGCGGCAAACTACAGGAGCTGCGGCAGGAGAGCGCTGAGCGCCGACAAGCAATGATGGAGAAACTCCAGGAAGACGCGCGCTTTAAACAGTTCGCACAACAGCTCCAAAACGAAGGCTTTCACCAAGCAGGCGTTCAGATGAGCAATGCGGGCAACAGGACGAATATCCGCGTGACGTACCAGAACGCAGCGAATGAGACTGCCGACATCTCCGCAACGCTCGAGAACGAGACGGTCAAAGACGTGCGACTCACGAGGCAGCGACGAAAACATTTCTGGTGGTTCATCCCACTTATCTTGCTCCTGGCGCTCGTTGGCTATCTCTTCAGGAACTTCAGGAAATCACGACAACAGGCTCAAGCAGCGCCAACGACGGAACCGCCGTTTGATTTCCACGCAGAGAGCCTCAAGCTCCTCGAGGAGGCAAAAGAGCGTTTCGCAGCTGGAGCACAGAAGGATGCCTATGGCTTGGCTTGCCGTTCGTTGCGCCTCTACCTAAGCTACAAGCACGGACTAAAGAAAGAAGTGACGAATGACGAACTCCTCGCGTTCTTGCGACGACACCGGAAAGCATACAAGCGTGTGAAAGAGGTCTTCGACCTCTGCTCGCTCGTCGAGTTCGCAAAGTACCCACCAAAGAAAGAAGACTTCAGCAGAATCGTCGCGTTCGCTGAGAGAACAATAAAGAGCTGATGCCCCCGCCGGGATTTGAACCCGAGTCACCGCCTGTCTCCGCAATTGTGGGCTTGAGCGCCTGAGGCGCGAAACCCACGCCTTTGCCTTTGGCGCTGCGCGAGAGGGCGGTATGATTGGCCGGACTACACTACAGGGGCCTGAATTTGTTTTCGTGCGCCTGGCGAAACGCACGCTTCCCAGAGTAGCGACGCTACATTCTAGGCGCTTAGTGCCCCGCGAAGCCCAGTTTGCTTAAAAAGGTTTCTCAATAGAGTGTCTCGCTCGTCAGGGGGTAGGGCGTCGCTTCCCTGATGTCGTGCAGGCCGAGGATTGCTTGGCAGACGCGCGCGAAGCCGATGCCGCAGCCACTATGTAAGACGGGGTGCTCTTTGATAAAGTCGAGGTAGTGCGCGAAGTCTTCGAGCGTCTTGCCGCGTGCAGAGAGCGTTTTGTACATCTGGCTGTTCTTGAGCCGTTCCACGAGCTTTGCGTGGTCGTTTTCTCGTTCCGCGCTCCCGACGCTCTCGCCCGCGTAGGGGAGGATGAGGTCTGCGCTGTTCACGACGCTGGGGTCGCTTGGATTCTGGCGCATGTTGAAGAATTTTATTTCGGTTGGGTAGTGCGTGATGAAGACGGGTTTCCAGCCGAGTGCGCGCACGATGAACTGTTCTTCCTCGTGGCCGAGGTCGTCGCCCCAAGCCTTCGCGAGTGGTGTGCCTTGCAGCAACTCTATCGCTTTTGTGTAGGTGATGTGGCCGAAGGGCTCCGTGGCCCAACGCTCAAGTTCTTCCGTTGACCGCCCGAGCGCGGCGAGTTCTGCCTTTCGTGTCAGCGCGCCGACGAACATTGCTTGCACAACTGCTTGTATGCGTGTCAAGAGCTGCGCGAAGTCTCCTTGCTCTTCGAACTCGACGAGCTGGAACTGGTTGAGGTGCCTGTTGTCTGTGCGGGCTTCTGCGCGGTTGCTCTGGATGATCGTCCAGACGCGTTTGTGCCCGGGAATCTTCGTCTCGAGGTAGAGCTGTCCCGTCTGCGCGAGGAAGGCTTCCTTGCCGAAGTGATCGAGTGCGTACAAGGTATCGACGTTCTCGCACGCGCCCGTGATGTTCGTGATTGTCGGCACGTCAATCCAGATGAATCCGTGCTGGCGGAAATACTCTCTGGCACCCCAGAGAGCGCGGTCATTGATCCTGTCGATGGCGAGTGACGTGCGCGTATTCAGCTTCCCGAATTGTTTTTTGCGCTCGAGTACTTGCATGTTCTCCCTCCAGTGCCCTGCACTGCCTTCTGGGAGGACATAAACAATAAGTATTTATGTTGATGAATTTTCCTCAACACTATGCTACTATGATTGAGGAACTCGAGAAACTCGGACTGAGCCACAACGAAGCGCGCATCTACAATGCTTTGCTCGCGCTCGGCAGCGCCAAGGCTGGCCGCGTGGCGAAGCACGCGGGCGTCGAGCGGACGAGCACATACAACGCGCTCCAGCAGCTCCTCGCGAAAGGCCTCGCGAGCTATGTCACGATTGGCAATGTGCGCTGGTTCCAGCCCGCCCCACCAAAACGACTCGTCGAGTACTATGAGAAACGAGTTGAGAGCGCGAGGAAGCTCCTCCCCGCGCTCCACGAGCGCTATAAGGCGGGCGTGCCACAGCACAACGTGCGGCTCTACAAAGGAACGAAAGGCATCATGAGCGTCCTCAATGACATCATCGCGACGGGAAAACCCAACCGCATCTTCGGGAGCGAAGGACAACTCGAAGAGCGCATGCCGCACTATGCCGAGCGCTTCGTCCGCGCCATGAGGCGCAAACGCATCCCCGTGCGAAGCATCGTCCGCGAAGACCGAGCCAATGTCGGCAGCAATGCGACGGTGCGCGTCGTGCCGCGCAGCGTCGAGAGCCCCGTCGTCACGAATATCTACGCGGATAAAATCGCTCTGCTCATCTGGAGCGACCCACCCGAAGCCGTCGTTATCGAAAATGAGCGCGCCGCCGCCGCATACCGGAGCTACTTCGAGTTCATGTGGCGCGCCGCCAAGCCCAAAGCTTATAAACGACGCCGCGCCCCGAGGAAACGCTGATCTATGGCTATTAGCGAAGAACAATTGAATACTATCCGAACAGCGCTTGACGCAAGCGCCCGTCCACTCTTCTTCTTCGACGACGATTGTGACGGCACGACGAGCTTCGTCCAGCTCTACCGTTACAAAAAAGACGGGCGCGGCATCCCCGTAAAAGCAAACCCGAAAGTTGGCGCGCAATACGTGCGCAAAGTCGAGGAGAACAGCCCCGACCTCGTCATCATCCTCGACAAGCCACTCGTCGACGAGGAATTCCTCGATGCCGTCAAGACACCGATTATCTGGCTCGACCACCACGAACCCGTCGATACGAGCCGCTGGAAGCACGTGCGCTACTACAACCCCCGCGTCAATGACGACACGGACAACCGCCCAACGACGCACTGGGCGTTCGCAATCAGCGGGGGGCCGCTCTGGCTCGCCGTGGTGGGATCCGCTGCAGACTGGCACATCCCCGACCATCTCGAGCAGTTCAAGAAGGAATACGGCGACCTCCTCCCCCCACAGTACGCCACGGTGCAAGACCTCCTCTTCCATCCTGACTCAGGCATTGGGAAGCTCGTGAAGGTCATTAACTTCAACCTCAAGGATACAGTCAGCGAGACGATGAAGAGTGTCAAGGTGCTCACGCGTATCGAGAGCCCCTATGAGATTCTCAAGCAGACAACTCCGAAGGGCAAGTACCTCTATAAGAAGTACGCACGACTCGCGAAGAAATACAACGCGCTCCTCGAACGGGCAAAAACCGCGTACAAGCGAGATGACCCGCTCCTCATCTTCACGTACACGGACGACCAGATGAGCATGACGAGCGACCTGAGCAACGAACTCCTCTACTTGTTCCCGGACAAGCTCATCATGGTGGCGCGCAACCACAACGGCGAGCTCAAGTACTCGCTCCGCAGCGCCGGGAACATTGCGATACCTCCCGTCCTCGAGAAGGCCTTCACAGAGCTCGACGGCTACGGCGGCGGCCACACCTATGCGTGTGGCGCGTGCATCAAGGTCGCGCAGAACCCTCGCTTTGTCGAGATTATTCGTGAAGCGCTGTGAGCCTGAAACTTTTTAAAACACGCTGGTAATCCGCGCAGAAAGCCCGAGGGGGTGCCGCAGTGGTCAACCGGGCTGGGTTCAGGTGCGGTCGTTGACGCAACGATTGCGGAAACACCCAGTGGCTGAGTGCCTACGCGGGTTCGAATCCCGTCCCCCTCATCGAAGAGGGGCTGCCCGACGTGCTAGGCGCGTGTTCGTCTCTTCATGAGATGAATGCGCCCGACAATCGCCTTGTGGTCGCTCACGCCCTCGACGACGCGCACGTCACTCACCGTGTAGGGCTCTACTGAGAAAATCGTATCGACTGCGAGCTTGAGGCCGGGCTTTCTGTGGTGTCGCTCGTCGAGCGTTGACGTTACGTCTCGCGGGAGGTTGTCCGTGAAGTATTCGGTGAACTTCGTGAAAATCTCTTTGCCGCGCGGCGCGTTGAAATCGCCGCAGAGCACCATTGGCGGGTACCGCTGGATGAGTGTCATGAGCTTCGCGAAGGCTGCGCGCTGCTCCTCGTTCGCCTCACCGTCTGCTGTCCACGTGAAGTGTGTCGCGCCGATGACGAACGCCTCACCGTCTTTTCTGGCTGTCGTGACGACGAGTGGCCGGTCCTCACTGTTCGGCGCGAGGAACTCTCTTGCTTCGCCAGTCCCGACGTAGAACGCGTGCTCGCTCTCAGCAGGGACGGTGGTGAAGACTGCTAACCCCTGCACGCCTTTCCCGTCGGGCATGAAGGGGTTGCCGGGACTCACCGTGCACATGGGGACGAAGTAGTGGGCGGCGCCGAGTGACGCGGCGATACGCGGCAAGTCGACCTTACAGACTTCGTAGAGGCACACGACATCGGCTTGTTCTTTCTCCAGGAATGGTATGAACCTGTCGAGGTGACGCCCCCGCTCGACATTCAGCGAGACAAGCTTGAGTGGCATGCGCGAGGCGTCTCACCCGTCCTTTTAATGTTAATTGTTCTACTGTTGACGGTATCACTAGCGAATTACGGAGAGAATAAAACCACTTGCAAGTGGTAAACGTAGAAATGTTTATAAATTACTTTTCTTTAAGAACTCTCCGAATGGGGGTCATCCGAGATAAACTAACACGTGGTCGAAAATTCGCAGAACTGCCAAGCGTTCTCCGCAAATTCTTTTTCGAGGGGAGCTTCTGGGAAGACAAGAGGAAGGCCGCGCTTTCTCTGCCACTCGCATTCCTCGCTTTCCACGCAGGAACGCAAGCCGTGAACACCTGTAGGAACATTCTCTCAGACCTCCACCCTAACGAGCTCCAACGGTACTTCAAAGAAGAGTACGGCGTCTCACTCTATGGCACACGACAAGGACTCGAGGCCTTTCAAAGAGGAGAGTTCCCTTTATCCTCCCGCCTGATTGAAGTACTCGAGCAGGAATCGCGGAACCCCAATTTTACTCTCCGCAGCATCACGATAGAACCCACAACATATACTGACAAGAGTATCGTACAGCAGTTCGCGGAGCTCTTTGCTGATGACTACGTCGGCTATGCGTGGCCCCGCCACATCGTCCTCAAACCCCTGGCTCAACAGGACACGATGTTTCATGAGGTGAAACACGTAGAGAGCTTTTCCATCATGAGGCAACACCCCGAGTTTCTCGAGCGGTGGCTCGCGCTCGCGAGGGACGAAGACGGAAACAGCCTCTACAAACACCCTCCCCTCGTGAACATTCTCTATAATTTGAAATTCATTACTGAGGAGGAAACCTTGCTCTCATCGGAGGAACTCAGACGCAAGGGATTCATCAGCGACTACGCCAGAACAACCGTCCTCGAGGATATGGCCGAACTCGGAGGGGAAGTCGCGAAAAGACAGACAGATTTCCGGCTATTCGCTGAGGCACTCACGACAAATAACTGGCCGCGGCTCAAGGGCAAACTCCTGCTCGCGGCAGAATACGGGCTCATTCCTGAGGAATTCCCCGCGTTCATCAATGTCTATAAGCTGCACAAATCCGCGTGGACTTGCTCTTTTCGCTCCTGCTGGCTCGACCAGGAAAACCTTCACCAGTTCATGGAAACAGCGGAGGCGTTCCTCAATAAGTATCCGGACAGCATATATGCGCCAAACGTGAGAAACCTGCGGGCAGGCATTAACGTGGAACGCGCTCGGGGAGAAGAACGATGGCACGGAGCTGGCGAGGGATTCTCTCCCTTCTTTGTCGCGGCGGAAGCTGACAGCTTCGCCGTGCTCAATAACCCGGGCGTTGATGTGGGAAATTTCTCACAAGCACTCTCGAATCTTTCAGAGCTTTTCAGACACCACGGCTTTCTTGAACGGTGGGAATTCTATCGCATAGCGGAGAAAAAGCTCTTGGATGCATGCAAGAATGGTGTGCGCGACCCTGTTGGAGCTATCCGGCAATACCTCGTCGACCACGGCGCTGCGCAACCGCAGTAATGCATTTAAAGTGCTCTTTTTTCTCCCACACAGCACGGCCGTGGTGCAGTGGTTAACATCCGAGGTTCCCACGCGACCTCTTGCCAAGGCTTGACCAGAAGGTCTCCGGTTAAGCCAGAAGTCGCGGAAACACCTCGTGACCCGGGTTCGAATCCCGGCGGCCGTATATGGCACGACTTGTGAAGATCGAGGCTAACGCACCCATTCCCATCGAGTGCGGAACAGAGAAGAAATGGATCTGTGCGTGTGGGCTCACAAAGAACTTCCCCTATTGCGATGGTTCACACCATAAAACGGATGGTGAAAAGCCCGGCAAGACATACCGC
>RFKA01000005.1 GCA_003694385.1 Candidatus Woesearchaeota archaeon
CGGACCACCTTCAACCACCAGTTCACAAGCGACATCAAGACCCAGTACCACTTATACGACCCTATTGAAGGCGGCTTCCACCGGTACAGCACGAAGCGGGACTGGAGCACCCCCCACTATGAGAAAATGCTGCCCGACCAGGCAAAGCTGCTCGGTGCGTACGCGCGGCTCGCACGCATCATAGATGATGAGCGTGTCGAGGAGGTCGTCTCGGGAACCTTGTCCTTTGTTACCAAGAGGCTCCGCGCCCCTGACGGGAGTTTTTTCTCGAGCCAGGACGCATACCTCGAGGACGAGTACTTCGGGCTCCCCGCTGCAGAGCGGGCGCGCATCGCGCCACCCTATGTTGACAGGACGAGGACCATGGATGGCAACGCTATGATGATTACGACCCTGCTCAGCCTGGACCGGCCAGGCGCCGAGGGGCTCGCCCATGACGCCCTTGAGTTCCTCCGCAAGCACATGGTTGGCAAGGACGGGGCATTCTACTACTTCAGCGATGAAGACGCCTTCTTGTCAGGGCAGTCACTCGCGAACGCGTGGGCACTTCTCGCGTTCGTTGAGGGGGCAAGCATTGATGAAGCCTACGTGCGAACAGCAGTGTCGATTGCTGACTATGCGCTCGACAATTTGTATGATTGGAACGCCGGAGGATTTTTTGAGCGCCACAGTACAGACGCGTCGTTCTACGCACCGAATGAACGAATTGACTTGTCGAAGCCTTACGGGCCAAACGCGGTGTTCGCGTACGGGCTGCTGCGCCTCTACCTCCTCACGGAGAACCCCGCGTACCTCGAGAGCGGACTGAAGACGCTCGGCTATGTGCTCGGGCAGCGCGGGGGGCTCGACGAGAGCTACTACGCAATCAAGGCGGCGCGGCTCGTACAAGATCACAACCTGCTCGACGAGTACGCGACGGCGGCCGCGACGATTACTGCTCTCGTCAAAGAGCGGCAGAGCAAGTTCTTCCTCGATGACTTACTGAGCAAGGAACAACACAACATTCCTTTGGATGACGCGCCCGCCTTACAGGACGAGTTCGCAAGTGTTGGCTTCCTCATCCTCGCGCTCCTCGCGTTCGCGGCTGGGGTACTGAGCTTCCTCTCGCCCTGCTGTCTCCCCGTCCTCACAGCGTACTTCGCGCATAACGCGCACGCGAAGAGAGGTGACGTCCTGAAGAACACCATCTTCTTTTTCCTCGGTTTAGCGACGGTTTTCTCGGTACTCGGCATGGGGGCGACACTCATAGGAAGCTTGTTCCGAGAGCAACAGTCGCTCTTCACGCAGGTCGCGGGCGTCATCATCATCATCCTCGGCTTGCTAGAAATTGCTGGGAAGGGATTCTCAGGCCTACAACTCAGTGTCAGGAACCGCAAGACGCCCATTGGGTCGTACCTCTTTGGCGCAGTGTTCGCCGTTGGCTGGAGCGCATGCATCGGCCCCATCCTCGCCTCGCTCCTCCTCCTCTCCGCGACGACGGGGACGCTCTTCAAGGGGAGCCTGCTCCTCTTCATCTACGCGATAGGCTTGGGGCTCCCACTCATCATTCTCTCATTCTCGCTCGACAAAATGAGCAAACGCGCCTGGAAGTTTCTGCGCGGACGCGAGCTCTACGGGTCGCTCTTAGGTTGGAAGTGGCGCGTCCACTCGACAAGCCTCATAACGGGCAGTATTATCATCGTCTTGGGAGTCCTCATCTTCAACGACTACCTGTACCGACTGAACCAGCTCGCCCTGCAGAGTAGCTACGTGCAGGAAGTCATCATTCGTGGTGAAGAGTTCCTCAAGCGGTTACTCCTCCAGTAGTCGCCCGTGAGCTTCGGAGAAGAAAACCCATCTCGGGAAAGGCAGGGGGTTGCGCCTATGATTCTTGTTGCTCTTGTTTCACAGCGCGCTGATAGAAAATTGTACCAGATCAGTAGTTAGCGAGGCGCGCTATGCGTTCATCGAGGAAGACCTGTTCGGGCTTCAGTGAGTAGAGCGAGGGGAGAAATGACTCGTGGGCTAAGTGGTAATCGTTAATGTTCCTGAGGGCTGAGAGCAAGGCTTTTTTCTGATGGAGCTTGGCGACAGCGTAATCATCAGCCATGAACTCCATTTCTCGGCCTATTGTTCGGTGGACGTAACGAAGCACGGGGTCAAAAAAGATGATTTTCGCCATTATTGCAAGATAGATTCTGGTGGTTGAGTCCTTGTTGGCGAGGTGTGCATATTCGTGCAGGATGACTGCTTCCAGTTCGCGAGGGCCGAGGTTGTCGAGGAGCCCTTTCGTAAAGAAGATAATATCCTGTTTTCCAGAGAGGGAGTACGCATTGGGGAATTCTTTGCGTATTTTCTTGAAGGTAACTGGCGGGAGGTTGCGCGTTGCGCAAATCTTTGCTAAGAGCGCCCGTTCTCTTTTTGTGAAGGAGCAGAGTGGCGCGTTTCTGAGGAAGTATTGTTTGGTTCTCCTGTTAACGAGCGCGGCGAGGATAAGTGAGATGGTGAGCGCCGCCAGCGCGGATATGCTCGCGATGAGCTTAACGATGCGAAGGGGGTACTCAAGGTATTCGTGCTCGTAGTAGGTGCAGAGCAGGATGCTCAGGATGAAGAACAGCCAGAGGAAAGTACTCAGGGATACAAGGCCAAGGAGTGTTTTCCTCTTTAGGATGGCGCGCTGTGAAGAGGCATAGAGGACTAAGAGCGTACAGGCAAGCAAGAACGTGAATGCGAGAATTCCCACCACGAGCGGGTGGGTATAGAATGTTATCAAGAAGCGCAGGCTCGCCATCTTACCGTTTTTTTGCCTCTTGCACAAAGGTGTTTATTGCTTCGTTTCCAAAGATGTGGACGAACTCGTCGAGGAGTTGGTTCGCGAAGCGGGCACGTAGGTTTTTGAAGTGATACACGTAGTTTTTACCGCCGCGCTTTTCCTGAACGTCACGCCCAACATAGCCTTTTTTGTAGAGTCGATCCAGCGTCGTGGACACTGTTGTGTAGGCAATCACTCGGTCTTTCGACAGCGTCTCCCAGACCGCTCGCGCATTCGCCCGCTGTAGCTTTCTCAACGCGGCGAGATGGTCTTTCTCCAGATCACCAAGCATTCTACTATCGCAATAGAAACTTATTTAAATATCTTCTTATCCACCTACTACAGCAATCGTAGGTTTTTGAACAGGACAGGTGGTGAACTCATGAAGACAAACAGGAAAAGTGCGCTGATTATCCCCCTCGTGGTGGCGATGCTCCTTCTCTCAGGATGTGCAGGGAACGGGGCGGCAAGCAGTAAAGCCGAGCCAATTACACAGAACAAGGGGAAGACAATACAAAGCAAGACAATACAAAGCAGAGGAAAAGAAGCTATGAGAGATAACGCGGCAAAGACCTCTGAGCACCAAGGAAGTACGGATGAGAAGCCGCAGGAAGAGGGCGAGGCTGCAGACGAGGAAACCGAGGAGGAAGAGGAACACGCATTTACTATCATCGCACGAAAATGGGAGTTCGACCCTAGCGAAATCAGGGTGAAGCAGGGAGAGCATGTAGAGCTCTACGTCACAAGTGAAGACGTTGAACATGGCATCTCTATTCCCGCATTCGATGTGAATGAGCGCCTCCCCCCCGGCAAGACAGTGGATATCAGCTTTGTAGCGGATAAGAGAGGGACCTTCCCCATGGCGTGCTCGGTCTATTGTGGCGCGGGGCACAGCTCAATGAAAGGGCAAATCATCGTTGAATAAGATGCGCAAAACAGTTTTTCTTCTTCTTGCTATCTTGCTTGCACTCCCCGTTGGAGCCCACTTAGATGGTGGTGTAGACACGCCAGTCGGAGCATTCATTATTGATTTTGGATACTCCCCAGCACCCATTATCGCTGGAGAGCCCGCACTCCTCTCCTTTAATCTCGTGAACGCCTCAGAAGAGGTGGTCTCGCCAGGAAGCGCCTGGGTGCGAATCGCGAATGAAGACGTGGTCTTTGCAGGAACGTTCGCCGCAAGAGCCGACCATATCGTCTTCACGTACACCTTCCCCGCCCCAGGAGACTATGAAGTTCTCGTACGGTTCCCCGACGGCCCAGAGGCGAGCTTTTCCTTACGAGTTGCACGACAGCGGCGCACAACAACAATCGCGATGGGAGTCCTCCTCGCGCTGGCATTGCTCGCAGTCATCAAGTGGGGGATGCGGAAACGCAGATCGAGACATAAGATTTAAAACACTGCTCGCGCTGCTCGGCCAGGATGAAGCGTATCTTCTTCGATGAGATTCGCAGCAACAAGCGCAAGTCATGGCTGCTCGTGCTCCTCTTCATCGTCCTCTTCTGTTTCGTTGGTGTCATCGCAGGCCTGCTGTGGTTTGGCATGGACCCGAGAGGCGCGTACACCGGACTGTTCTTCGCGCTCATCGTCGCAGGCCTGTACGTGCTCATCGGCATGCACACGGGCGACAAGTGGATTCTGCAGATGACGGGTGCGCGCCCCGTCACGAAGCAGGAGTTCCCGCATTTATTCCACACCATCGAGGGCCTCGCGATAGCCGCAGGCATCCCCACACCAAAAGCCTTTGTCATCGATGACTCAGCGCTGAACGCGTTTGCCACGGGAAAAGACCCGGAGCACGCAAGCATCACGGTCACGACGGGCCTGCTGAAGAAGCTCAACCGTGAAGAGCTCGAAGGCGTTATCGCGCACGAGATGAGTCACATCAAGAACTACGACGTGCGCTTCATGATGCTCGTCACGATTCTCATCGGCGCGCTCACGCTCATTAGCGACTTCCTTCTGCGCAGTTTCCTCTGGGGAGGGGCGCGGCGGCGGGACGAGCGCGGAGGCCAACTCGCCATCGTGCTCATCCTCGTCGGCTTGCTCCTCGCCATCCTCTCGCCACTCGTCGGGCAGCTCATCAGGCTCGCGATTTCGCGGAAGCGCGAATTCCTCGCAGACGCGAACGGTGCCGCGCTCACGCGTTACCCGCCCGGCCTCGCGAACGCGCTTGAGAAGATAAAGAATGACCCTGACCCGCTCGTCGACAAGGCGAACAAGGCCACCGCGCACTTGTTCATCAGCACGCCGTTCCGGAAGAAGGCCGGCTTTGTAGCGAGGATGTTCGCGACACACCCCCCGATTGAGGAGCGCATCAAGCGCCTCAGGGAGATGTGACTGCAATTGCGCCAGAGAGGCGCAGCCTGGCGAGCAAAGCCTGCGCGTGTCAGTGAGCAGAACGAGGTGGCTGGAACAGAGGAGTCACCCAACAAGAGAGGAACTCCCTCCACAACAGTTACCCTCTTGAATTATACTGTTTTTCCATCGCAAGAATCCTGGTTCCGGCGAGCAAGAGCTGACTGTTCGCAGAGGAACGCTTCCCGCTTGAGTTCTCTTATGACGGGGTAAACAGCGCACCGGGCGTCAAACGCTTTCAGGCGTTCTTCGAAGTCGTGCGCTTCGCGCATGTTCGGGAAGACGGCCTCGACGAGGAGGTGGCTGCGGTGCGTGACGAGGAGTTCGTTCACAGCGGGGTGCTCGAGGAATTCTCGCGCGGCGAGCGTATCGCGGAGGCGGAAGCGGCGCAGCAAGAGCCCTACACGCGACCAGTCGATAATGGCTGTGTGCCGGTGGATGAGCGGGGCGAGTTCCCCGTAGCGCTTGAAGACGGTGCTCGCCGGGTAGTTGTGTTCTCGCGCGAAGCGAGCGAAGGGGATGCGCGCGTTTTCGCGGAGTGCTGCGAGGAGTTTCTGCTGCATACGCTGAGAGTGGTTGAGGAGTTCAAATAAATTGGCCTTCTTCGACCGAAAGTTTGACGATATGTTGAAGGGCCTCAAACGTACGCGACGAGAAGAACTCCCAAGCAGTCAACCAAGAGATTAGCGTGGCACCGATTCGTCATCGCGCGCGACGCGTTCAAGCGCTCACCGCCTGCGTCGCCGAGGGGCTGCGAAGAAACTATAGTCTTCTCCTGTTGCTTCGCGAAGAAGGAGGTACTCAGTGAGAGCCCATTCAAGGCGCTCGAAGTTTCTCGCTCCAACAGCCTCATACTGGAGTCGCGTCCCATCAAAGCGAAGCGAGCGAGCAGCGGGCCAGCAGAGTAGCGCTGCTTGGCGGCTGGCAACGAACGAGCGCGCAGGAATGGTGGCAAGCTGGGCAAGCGAGTCCTCGCTACGTGAGTATCGCTTCCTGAAGTGTTGGGTGGCGTCGTCAAGGCGCAACACCTCTTCCCCGCCCTTCTTGTACGCGCTGAGAAGGTCGAGGCCACTCACCACGAGGCGATGAATGGTGTAGTCCCGCGTCTCGATGTTCATCGCTGCATGCAGGGGGAGCCTGCTCTGGAGTGTTTGCTCAAAGAGCTCGAGCGCATCACCAACTTTCAACGCGTCAAGCAGAAGATGTTTCGGGTACAATGAGCCCGTGCGCCGCTGTATAGAGTTATGCATAAGGATTGGAATCCGCGCAGAGCTTTTAAGCCTAACCGCCAGTTTTAAAAACCCCTAGTTTCTCCGGCCACGAATGCGTTTCGATACAGTGCGACGCGAAGGCTCCTGAGCAACAATCTCTTTCTCTATCACTTTTCCGGGTGATTTCTTAGGCAAGGTGGTGGTTATCATGAATGGAGTTGGTGATTATCATGAATGAAAAACATGCACAATTCAATGATGTCCGCACGGTCGCGGACCTCAGCACACTAAAAGAGATTAGAGGGCCTGACTTCGAGCGCCTCAA
>RFKA01000069.1 GCA_003694385.1 Candidatus Woesearchaeota archaeon
AAAGCAAAGGAATAAATAGTGCGCGGCCAACTCCGAGAGTATGCTCCTCCACACTGAGCGCGCGCCGCACAACCCCGTGATTCGCCTCTTCCTCTTCACACTCACAGCGGTGCTACTCCTCGTCCTGTCATGGTCCCTCGTGCACGAGCGCAGAGGGAGCGTCGCCTTAGGAGTCGCTTTTCTCATCCTGCTCTGGGCGACGAGCAGCTACCTCACGATGCGCTTCGAAGTCACTGACGAAGCAGTGCGCGCTGTCATGTGGCCGTTCTCGACGACAGTGCGCTACGCAGATCTCAAGTATGCCGGCGTCACCGAGCAGGATTTGCCGCGCTCCCTCGGTTACGGCCTCCGCTTGCGAGGAAGAAAAGCGTTCTACAGGACTCGGGACGGGCGAGGCGTCGTCCTCGAGAAGTTCAAGAAAAGCACGCGGTACCTCACACACCTCGTACTCACGACGCAGCACCCCGAGGCCTTCGCGCGGCTCGTTGATGAACGACGCAAGGCATGGCGCCGCCTGCAACGTTCGGCGCGGCACACATAGCACGCTAATGCTTAAAAAACACCGCGGCGTTCTCCCCCACTATGCGTTGTAAGCTCTGCCGACAGAAAGCGGTGTACGCGCCCCTGCGGTTCTGCAAAGAGCACTTCCTCGCGTACTATGAGAAGAAGGTGCGGCGGTACCTCGAGAGCACGCACACGAGAAACACGAGCATCCTCATCGGCGTGAGTGGAGGCAAAGACAGCAGTGCACTCGCAGAAGTCCTCGCGGGCCTCGCAGAGGAGTACGGGCTCAAGCTCGGTCTGCTCTGCATTGACTTGCGGATACCTGACTACAGCGACAAGGGCACCGCTGTTGCTCGAACAATTGCTAAGCGCACGGGGCTGAAGCTCCACATTGTTGATATGCGTGACTGGCCGCGCGCAACTCCCGACTTCGCGAACAAGAAGCCCTGCGGGCCGTGTGGGACGCTCAAGCGCTACCTGCTCAACAAAGTTGCAGTCGAGGAGGGTTACGCGTTCGTCGCAACCGGGCACAACCTCGACGATGAGTTCTCTTCCGCACTGCATAATTTGTTCCAGAGGAATGTCGGCCAGTTGCGCCGCAGTCAGAAGAAACTTCCACCGCGACCAGAGTTGAAGCTTGCCGGACGCGTCAAGCCGCTCTACTACCTCACCGAGAAGGAGAACCGCCTGTTCTGCCTGCTGCGGGGCATACCACATGACGCTGACGAGTGCCCGTACAGCATGGACAACCCGCAACTCTCGTTCAAGAAACGCGCGGTGTTCGGGCGTGATGAAAAGCGGAACCTCCTCAAGAGTATCGAGCAACTCCAGCGACCAGCACCAGACATCCCCGTCGGTGAAGAGGCGGGGAGCCTCCACGCCTGCCCTTCCTGTGGCTACGCAACGACAAGCAAAGATGCCTGCGTGTTCTGCAAGCTCATGACGGGTGAGCGATAAGCCCCGGGTTTCAGGATAATGGGTGTATAGAGTAAAGGCTATTGAGAGAAGGCCACTGTCGAAACGACAGGGGTGATTGGGTTGAGGAGAAGGCCGCGGCGCGTGGGCAAACGTCGGGGGGTGTAAGCATGAAGCGCCGCGGCGGTGAGAGGGCTACGTCGGCCCAAGACGGGACAGATCCCTGAAAAGCCCGGTGAAGAGCTCGCCGCCAAGGTATAGGTCGCGCTGAAAATCATCAGCCCATGACCGGCAAATATCGTAGTTGAGCAAATCGTGGGGCTCCATGCTCTCCTGCATGTTCTCCCGCATGTTCTCCCGCATTACTACCACCTCAGAACTCTGAGGGGTGGTGATTTATTAATCACTTATCAAGAGCTCCTCGAGAGGGCTGCTCCACAAAGTTCTTAAATGCGTCACGGATTCTGAGTGAATAATGATTGAGGAGTTCTGCCCTGGATGGTTTGCAGGGTTTGACGTGGTATTTCAGGCAGTGACTGTGTACGTCACGCTCGCAGTCGCGATAATGGGGTTGCGCATCCACCGATTCTTTGGTACAGAACGCTATAAACTCCATGCGGAAGGCTTCATCTTGCTCGCGGCGAGCTACACCGTGCTCACAATAGCGAAGTTCGCACACCTCGCAGGCATGCTTGGAGTTAAAGGAAGACCCCCCGGCATCGGCGCCGCCGCGATTCTCTGGTTCGGGAACATTCTCCTCGGCGCGTTTTTCGTCTCGGGGCTCACCCTGCTAACTATCGCGTATCTGCGCGTTAAGGACCGCGTCCAGCGCACCTTGCTCTTGGTGTTTGCCATTATGGCCTCGCTCATCGCGACCTTCGACCCGCGCCCGTGGGCATTCAGTCTCCTTCACACCCTAACGGGTACGCTCCTCATCTTCATCATCGTACGCCTCCTGAAAAACCCAAAGAAAAACCGCAACTCATACCTCGTCATCATCGCGTTCATCTCGCTCGTCATAGGAGAGGCTCTCACGAGCGCGATGCATCTCATTAATAGCCAGGCTCTCTATGTTTTGAGCAATAGCATGACGCTCGCAGGATACGTACTCATCCTTGTCAGCCTCTCAACTTGTGGTAGACATGAAAAGAAGCAGAGTAGAACTCATCCATGATATGCTGGCAGCGATTCGCCAGAAAGGGGGGACGATCAAGCGCACCCATTTACTCTACAAGGCGAATCTTTCTCACGACGCACTCAAACGCTACCTCAAGGAGCTCATGGGGGCGGGCTTCGTCGAGGAGATCGAGGTGAAGAAGCAACGCCGATACAAGCTCACCGAAGAAGGGTTCAAGTTCCTCCAAGAATTCCAGCGTTTCAAAGAATTCAGTGAGACGTTCGGGCTCTAGCACCAACCCGTGCGCTCATCAAACACGGTCATCTTGGTTCATGGGCTTTCTCTCGGTGAACCTCTCGACTATAGACGGATCGCCTTGAACACACGAGTTGTCGACCCGTGGCGTGAGGATGAATGCGAGCTGCATCTTGTCTCACCACCAATTTTATATAGGACATGACCCGCGCGTTGTGCATGCCACTCGTCGTCACGGGCAGCGTCGGTTTCGACAGCATCGAAGTACCGTCTGGAGAGAAACGCGAGCACGTCCTCGGAGGGAGCTGCACGTACTTCTCCGCAGCGGCGAGTTTTCACGGCCCCGTGCGCATCGTCGCTGTCGTTGGAAAGGATTTCACGGATGAACAACGCGCTGTGCTCGCGCACTTCGGCGTCGACACGAAAGGGCTCGAGGCGCGCGACGGGAAGACCTTCCGCTGGGGTGGAAGGTACCACGCGAACATGGATGAGCGTGACACGCTCTACACTGAGCTGAACGTGCTCGGCGGTGAGCCGCCCAGGGTTCCTGAGGAGTACAAGGACGCGGACGTAGTGTTCCTCGCGAACAACCCGCCGCGCGTGCAGCTTGACTTCCTCGAGCAGTTCCCTCACAAGCGCTTCGTTGTCGCGGACACGATGGACCTCTGGATCACCACGGCACGCGCAGAGCTTGAACAACTCTTAACGCGCATCGACGGACTCGTCCTGAACTATGACGAGGCAGAGCTGCTCTCGGGCAAGCAGAACACCGTTGCAGCGGCGCGCGACATCCTCGAGAAAGGCCCCCGGTTCGTCGTTGTCAAGAAGGGCGAGCATGGCTGTCTCTTCGTGCACAGAGAGGGTATTGGCGCGCTCCCCGCCTATCCGAGCGAGCGCGTCGTCGATCCGACAGGTGCTGGCGACTCCTTCGCGGGCGGAATGATGGGTTTCCTCGCGAGCCATGACGTTGATGATCTCGGGCGCTTTGATGCAGTGTACGCGGCGCTCGTGCACGGAACGATTATCGCGAGTTTCACCATTGAGGACTTCGGCCTCGGCCGCTTGCAAACGCTGAAACGTCAGGAGCTTCTCGAGCGGCTTGAAGCATTCGTGAAGATGCTGAGAGTGCCCGGGCTCTGAAGCCTGCACAGCAGCCCCTTCACTCTTCGGCGTGGGATGCCTCAACCGTCACGCGAAGGATGACGCGCAGGTCGCGGAGAGCATTCTTGATGTTCTCGATAATGAGCGGGTTGCATGTCTTCGATCGCTGCTTATCGAGTTTTGCAATCTCCATTTTGAGTTGCCCGTGTTGTATGATGGCTTGCTCGGCATCCTTGCTATAGTAGGTGCGCATAACGTCGATGTAGCGTTTCTTCAGTTCCGCCAGGAAGGCCGTTGCGTGCTGTACATCGCCTTCGGGCTCGCATGAGACGCTGCTTACATACTTGATGTAATCACCAAGGCGCTCGAGCGTCCACGCGACGCGGTTCATATGATACGCGTCGACGACGCCCAAGCCAATAAGGTTGCCGAGTGAAGGATTGTCTAGGACTCTGCGCACGATGCGCGCAAGGAGGTACTCAATGCGGTTCACTTCAATGTCGCGCTCAATGATTGTTTCTGTTGATGCGCCTTCCTCTGTCGCGTCGTCGAGCATTGAGCGAATCATGAGGTCCATGCGGCGCACAAGCGTGGGAACGGTGAGCTGTTGCATGTCGACGAGGTCCTTGACAACGATGCGCGTGAACGTGTGCTCGATAACTTCCATGCCGAAGAGGTTCTGGAGGAGTTGCTTAATGGGGGCTGCTTGGTGCTGGATGTTCCTCCCTTCGAGAATGATTGTCGTGAACCCTGCCTTGTAGCAGGCAATGAGTTCGTTCTCGATATCATCGATAGTCTTCCCCTCACAGTGTATCTTCGCTTTTCGTTCTTTCTGGATGGTTTGCTGGCCCGTGATGGTGATACTTGCCGGTTTCTGCTCCAGATAGATTGTGCTCCCCTTCTCAAGCTTGTTCGCCGCCACCCAGTTCTTCGGCAAGCTGACGACGTATGAGTTCTTCCCGAATTTAATCAGGCTTCTTTTCTCCATTTTGGTCAAACACGACAAGTTTTAACTAAAAAAAACTGAAAAATTGACAAAAAAACATATACATATAAAGCCAAATATATTGTATATGGTGAAAGCATATATTAATAAATATTTTCCCTTTCTCCAGACGAAGCTTCGCTTCGGGGGTGGTAAAAATGGAATACGAACAACATGACGAGATAGATATGGAAGCAAAGATTCTCCACGGGTTGGAAGAAGACGAACTTGATGCAGAAGAAGCCGCCGAGATAGGATTCATGCGCGGCTACTTAAGCACAGGAGAAATCTGAAGTGAGCACGAGAAACCTCAGGGAAGAGGAGAGAGACTGGGAAGCCTACCTTGACGCACTCGCCGCGCGCGCAGAGCACAGTTCGCTGCAACGGGTAACACGCTTGCAAGCCACTGAGCGAGTGACTGCAAGCATCTGGCAGAGTGGCTGGCACTGAGCAGAATATTCTTTACACTCCTATTTATGCCACACTCTTTATGCTATACCCCTACAAAGTCCAGCAAGTTTACGGTTTTATATAGGTGCAAAGGCCGTCGGGGTCGCGGGCAACAAGAACGCATCCTCATCAATAGAGCTCTCGTAAACAGTTGCTTCATAGCGCATACGTCCTTCGCGAGTCCGAATCTCATGATAGAGAAGTACGCCTTCCTGTGAGAGGCAGAGCTCTTCCGTCACGGCGTCCTCACCAGTGTAACGGACGCGGAAGCAACGCGTAGTAACGCCTGCAACACGTCGCCCGGGTGCATCAGTGACTTCAACGCGCTCTTGGTGTTCATTAGGATCGGCCACAGCAGAAGGGTATGGCGAAGGCGGCTGTTCTGGGAGGTAGAAACAGCGCCAGGTATCTTCGTACGCACAGGTATAGGCGCCATCAGGCAAGAGGTAGGTCCGCTCTTCGCGCGTTCCATTCTCCGTCGTTATCGTCGCTGCGGAGAGCATTGATTGCTCATCAAGCACGAGGCGGAGTTCATTGAGCGCAACGCGTTCTCCACGCAGCTCTCCAGAGACGGCATAGTTGACTGTGAACGATTGCTCGAGACCATTCTTGAGGAGCGCGTCGAGTTCGGCTTTGCGGTCAGGCGAGGCAGCAGTCTGGATGACAACCTGTTCTTGTGCAGGGGGCTCAACCTGTTCTCGTAAGGGCTCAACCCGTTCTTGTGAGGGGACCTGCACTGGCTGCTGCGCTGCACTCTGCGGAGTGGGGGCCTGACAAGCAGAGAGGAAGAGCGTGAGGAGGAGCAAACAGAGCAGGAGTACGTGGCTGTTTCGTCGCGAGTTGCTCCGCTGCGAGTTGCCACGCAGCCTTGTGCCCGCAGAGAATCTCAGGAGTCTCATCATTTCTTCACCTTTACTCGGAACGCGCTCCTCGTGAACAACGCATTGGGGATGATAACCATCTCGCCCTCCCGGGTCTTCACATGCGTCTCGAGGAGTGTCACCTCAGTAATAAGCCCTTCTACTTCGGACATCTTGAGCCGCGCACCTACACGAATATCACGCCTGCTCCGCAAGGTCAGACCGGCCACGGCATTAGGGATGAGGTCGCGGAGGGCGACGAGCAAGCCGAGAACGACGCTGACAAAGAGGATGACGACGAGCAGAGTGATGACTGCGGGGCCAAGGCCGACGGCGCGGAGTGCGATGATGACACCAATCGTGTAGATTGCTCCGGCGGTGAAGCCGCTGATGAGTTTCGCTGCCGGGATACTCGTGCCGAGCAGTTTCCTGAACCACGCATCGCTCTTGAAGTCTCCGAGCAGTTTTCTGACAAGACGACCGACAATTTTCCCTATGAGGAAGCTAATGAAGACGATGAAGAAGAAGATGATGATCTCGTTGAGTGCGGGCATTACTTTCTCAACAAAGTCTTTGAGCCAAGAGAGCACGGTCATCGTCCCAGCCATTATCGTGTGAAGCGAGAGGAGGTTTAAAAGCTTGGTGGAATAATTAATTTCAATATAGATAATTTATTGGTTTTATGACAAAGAATTATAAGAAACAGGCGAACAAGGAAGAGAAGTGAAGATACGACAGCGAAAGCCGCAACAGAAGAGACGGTTGCGGACACAGTGGAAGAAGAATCTCCTCGTGCCGCTCCTCACGGCCGCCTGCGCGTTCACTCCCGCACAAAGCGCAGAGCACAAGGAGAAGGAGTATAAGCTCGAGCAAACACGAGAGGGTGTTGAACGCTTTCGCAAGAAGTGGGCGCCAGAGGAGAAAAGCACACGAGCGACGACCAGCGCAGACGGCGAACGGGGTTCGTCGATAACAGCAGAGGTGCTCTATGAACGACCCGCGGGCACAGGAGATGTCACCATCGGCAGCACCATCGGGATTGAACTGACGCCGACGATACAATTCGACGTCTACCGATTCAAGGATGGCGGCAGCGGCTTCAGCTACAAGAAACCAAAGCTACAGACACATGACGTCAACATCCCACGAGAACCAACCCAGGAACTACTCTCTTTTCTCACAACAGGCCTTGACACGCTCATCGAACAAGCAGAGGACGATACTGAAGAGCTCCTGCTGTCTGCGCGCTCGTACCTCACTGCAGCCCAAGGAGTGCACCCTCCTAGCAAGTTCCGCGTCGTCGCTCCCCAAGGTCTCGCAGAGGTACTGCGCAATATCCGAGGATTCGCTGCGCGCTCAGAAGACGGCACCTACAAGCTTGCACTCCCCTTCACGGGATTCGCGAGGGGCAGGATTACAGAGAAGTTCAGAGCAGGCTCAGTCGCCGCAACATACAAGCTCTCCGCGAACCTCCATGTCAAGGCGGCCGCAGACTTCGCGCTGAAACAGGCAAGGTCCCCGACAAAGTCTGCCGGCTCCACAAGCTCTATGGTTTCGCTCAGAGGGAGTACTCTGCAAGAGAGTTCCCTGTTCTCATCCGAGAGCATGGGTGTCGTCATCGGAACAATGGGCGTCAGGATCTCTGAGCGGGAACTAGATGAGAGGCGGACAAGCAGCGCGGCCATGCTGGGCTTTGACGAGAGCAGCGGCGGCTTTGAGTACGCCACAAACGCGTACAGGAGAGAACTCTCGCTCAGCGAACTCGAACTCACGAGAATCTTTGATGTCGGCGTTCCCCTTAAGCTTGGAGCGCTAGTCACAATCTCGCACGAAAGGCGCACGCAAGCACGACGGCTCGCCACAACTAGTTGGGATGATAGCGCGGAACGCCTGCTCGCTGAGCGAGTACCCGAGCTCACCAGCACTCTCCCTTCAGTCACCGCAGCCAGCGCA
>RFKA01000070.1 GCA_003694385.1 Candidatus Woesearchaeota archaeon
ACTAATGGAAAAAGCCCAACGAAGGACCCAACGAAAAAAGTTGTCTGTGCGGAGGCCCATCTACCCACTCCTTTTCCCACTCCTCCTCACAGTACTCAGTACAGTACTCTTCAGCACAGCTGTTCATGCGGAGCTCGTCCTGCACACATACACGAACGACTTCTCGTTCACAACGCAGAGTCTCGCGCCACTCAAGGCTTGCTCGTGCGAAGCTGCGAGCACGACGTATACCGTCGTGAACACCGGGAACTTTCCCACAGCATACACCGTCACGGTAGAGAGTCAAGACCCGTTCTATACTCCCTCAGCGACACGTTTCGTGCTCGCCCCCGGTGAACGGACCGACTTCAGCGTCAGAGCAGAACCACCTTGTGGCTGGACTGGCTCGAGCACAAGCGAAGTCCGGGTGACGAGCAGCTATGGTCGAGACCGCACCCTGAGCAGAGAACTCGTCGTGCTCGATTGCCAGAACATACAACTCACTGTTGATGGCCCCGAGACCGCCAGCGTACTCTCGCCCGCAGAGTTCACAGTCCGTATCAAGAACGTCGCCGATTTCCGCGATGACTTTGAACTCCATGTCACGCCCAACGGGCAGGTCCGCTTCGACGCTGACCGCTGGGCGCCCCTCAACCCTGACGAAGAACGCATTATCCACGCCACGTACCTGCCCGTGCCAGACGAGCAAGGGGATAAGCAACTTACGTTCACCGTCACGAGTGGAAAGAGCGGCCACTCTGTGAGCACGAAGCGCACACTCACCATTAGCAATGACTACACGCACGAGCTCGTCATGGAGCCGGAAGCGGCGCTCTGCTCGCGCGTCACGAACACAGTGCCGCTCACCGTGCGCAATACGTACGGAGCGGAGAACACGTTCACCCTCTCAGTCGAGGGGCCATCCTTCCTCGAGCAACAACACGAGGAGTTCACACTCGCCGGCAATGAAGAACGCACCTTCACGCTCAGCTTCACTCCACAACCAGGAGATGAAGGAACAACACAGGCACACGTCAGCGTCACAGCACTGCACGGTGCCGCCACCGAAGAGCAAACACTCACCCTGACAACGAACGACTGCTATGCATTCAGCACAAGCATTGCCGGACTCCCCGACAACTCAGACACCACTTGCTGCGGGGAGCACACGTATACACTCAATGTTCGCAATGATGGGCTCGACACCGCGAACTACGAAATAACGATTGCAGGCCCGAGTTGGATCCTCCCCGAGGAACGCTTCATCACCCTCGCGCCGAAGGAAAACAAGAATGTCCGCGTCTTCGCAGACCTCCCCTGCGTTGACGCCTCGCACGCAATCCCCATCACGGTCACGAATATCGAAAACGGCGTCTCGGAGAACCTCACGCTGACGCTCAACAGTCAAACACCGCAGACCTGCCACGCAGTCGCGGTTGAGCCCCAACAACTCACCATCACTCCAGAAACTCCCGTCATAACGTTCATCGTCCGCAATGAAGGAAGCGAAGCAGGAACGTATACTCCTCTTGTTGATGCTCGTCTCTACGAGGGTGCAGTAGAAGACTCACTCACCTTAGCGCCGGGTGAGGAGGGGCTCGTCCACCTCAGGACGCGTGGAAACCTCACCGCCTATGAGCGCGGCATCTATCTTGGCACGCTCTCGCTCATCCATGAGAATGCGCGCTACGAGCACACATTTTGGACTACTCTTCGGCCCGTGTCCTGGCTGACGAAAACCGGACGCGCCATCATCGGCTTCCTCCGTGCATCAACCGCTTGCTTCTGGGTCATGGCTCTTCTCGCCCTGCTGGTCGTTATCGCCCTCCTCTCGCTTTTGTTCTTCCTCTTTGGTGTGGGAACCAAAACACACCTCTCAGAGCATGAACTCTTCGTGACGCGCACAGTCCTCCTCATCGCGCTCTTCGCCACGCTCATCATTCTCGGTCTTTTTGGCACGCCCAGCGAGCAGGGCGCCGCACCAGCGGGCCATGAAGGGCCGGTGCTTGAATGGTATGAGGGAGAGCCTTACGCTGTCAATCTCTCCCGGTACTTCGCTGATCCTGATGAGGACACGCTTGTTTTCACCGCAACGAAACCACAATACATTGACGTCGAGATACAGGGAGAGATAGCAACCCTCACTCCTCAACAGGGATTCACTGGGTGGGACCGCGTCGTTTTTACAGCGAGTGATATGCAAGGGGGCGTGACGGACTCGCCTTTCGTCGGCCTCATGGTGAAAGAACGCGAACCCTCGTTCTTCGCGTGGACCAACCATTACTGTCTCCAAATCAACCTTTGGCTCCTCGCCCTCCTCCTCTTCCTCCTCCTGCTCATCAGCATTGTTCGTCAACCGCACAGCGAGACACTCATTATCGAGCCCCCGAGGCCGCCACGACGCACTACCAGGAAAGCGATCCGCCGAGCCCCGCAGCGTACGAGCGAGGGGTCGAAGCGTCGCGTGTCGAGGAGCCCGAGTAGTCGCCCTCGCCGCCGTCAATCTCCCAGTCGTCGTTCTCCTGCGCGGCCCGCGCGAGTCGACGCGAAAAGGGAAACAGCCCTTGTTGCTTCGAAGAACGGCGATAAGGTGCATGACCCCCAGTGCTTACTGGCGCGTCGCATCCCCAAACAGAACCGTGTCGGCTTCTCGAGCAAGGCGGCAGCCGTGAAGAGGGGTTATATCCCATGCCGCGTCTGCCAGCCGTTCGACTAATTCCCGCAACCGATGGCAATGGGGTTCCTCGCACTATCGGAAGAGATTGATGAAGAGGAGTTTGCACAGCTCATCTTTATCCTTCGCGAGTTCAATCTGCCGCGCGAGGAGCCGATCACCGAATACATCACGCACCCACGTGGCGAAATCGTTGCGCTCCTCATTCACGTGATGCGCAAAGACGTGCTGCTCCATTGTTTGGAGTTCAGTGAAGAGGTCGTCGAGACTGGAAAGCTCTCCCCCACCGTGTACGAAAAACCGGTGGGTAGGGTCACTGACTGTCATCGCTGCATAACCCATTTGTGAAGGCCGACGCGCCAGAAGGGGTTTATAAGCATTTCTCTGGCCTGGTGTTGATATCCAACGACATATTTATAAGCCGTTCGGCGTCCCACAACGAGAATTGGGGACGTAGTATAACCTGGCTAGAATATCAGGCTCCAGCATCTTGGAGCGCGGAGCCGAAAGGCAATGACGAGTCGAAAGGTGTGTCCCGCTTGAGGATGGTGACACCTGAGGATCGGGGTTCGAATCCCCGCGTCCCCATTAGCTACGTGCTCGTCTTTCGCGGTCAAAGCAGCGCGGCCAGGGCGCTGCTGCACCACCCCATACTTATTTAAACCGTCTAACTCCTTCCTACCCGATGGCGCGGTATGTAGCAGAGCGCTCGAGTGGAGTAGTTGAGCCACAACTGGGGCCGAAGAAACGGCATAAAATCCTCCGGCTTTTTCTCTGGGTCGCGTTCTTCATCGCCCTCTACCTTATGTATCATTGGTTCATCGATAACATAGAGGCCTTCCTGCGCCAGAGCCCTTTTTTCTGGAGTATTTACGAGGCGATAAAGAACGAGATCGCCGCGCGGAGTCTCCTCGGCCTCTTCTATGTGAGCTTCTTCGGAGCGCTCTTCTTCCTCCCCCTGCCTGTTGAGGGAGTGTTCATCTTCTACCTGACCGTGACTGACTTCTCCCCCGTGCTCATCATGCTCATGGCGCTGGCCGGGAACCTCCTAGGCCTCGTCGTTGATTACTTCACTGGCCGCCTCCTCGGTCCTCACATTCTCCAGTGGTTTATGAAGGAGCGCTACGAGCACTTCGCTCGCCGGCTTAACCGCGCGGGAGGCTTCCTCATCATCATTGGGAACATTATTCCCTTCCCAATCGAGCCACTCACCCTCGTCCTCGGCGCGACACGCTACGGCTTCACGAAACTCATCCTGTACAGCGCGTTAGGGAAAATCGTGAAATTCCTCTCCCTCTTCTATGGTTATGAGTACTTCCTCACGAGAATCAAGCCTGCAATCCTCGCATTAGACGTTCCTCCCTGGCTCTCGTTTATCAAGGCTCCTCTCCTCGTAAACTTTATATATCCTTCTCGCCGCGTCGTCGATGATGGCACGTTCTGACTTCAACAGGGAACTCGAGCGCTACCTCGCCGCTCGCGGAGAGAAGAAGGACTGGAGCCTCTTCGTCACGAAACACAAGAAGAAGCCAGAGCCTGTTCCTGAGAACCTGAAGGATGACGAGGTACAAGTGATTGACGAGCCGCGCAGAGGTTTCTGGGAGCGCCTCTTCGGTGGTGCCCGCTCGGAAGCACTCGTCTCAGAAGACCTCACTGAAGAGGAGATGGCACGCCTCGAACGCATGAAACGAGAGATTGATGAGGTGGAGGAGGCTGAACGAGAACACCCGGAGTTTCGCGAGGAACTCGAAGAGGAACGTGAGACGCTGCTTGAGCGTTTCTTCTCATTTTTCCGCCTCGCCGAGCGCAGGCATAAGCTTGAGGAAAAGGCGGCAGAACTCGACTACCTCGAAGAGCATGTCGAGCCGCGCATGGATGAGGACGTGAAGCGCGTCCTGCGTATTGTGCACCGCTGGCTCGGAAAGCTCTCGAAGCGTCAGCGCGACGCCTTCAAGAAGTCAGCCGATTTCGCTGAGTATAAGGCTCTCCTCGAGAAGTATGGTGTGGCGAAGAAATCATCTGACCTCAAAGACTAGGCCGTCACGTTCCTTGTGTACCTCGATTCTCTTGATGCCCACGTGAGGGAGTGCATGTCTGCGGATGTGGGCAAGGAGCTTGGCCGCCTCCTGTGTGCTGAGTTCTTTCTCTTCTTGTCGGAGCTGGTCAATCGTGTCGAGGACTCTCTCAACGGCTTGCTCCGTAGCGGCGTTCCGCCCATAGAGGTGAATAGTCTGGTCGAGGGGAGCAATGACGAGCTCATTGATTGCTCTCCGTATTGGCCGCGCACCATAGGTTTCGCTATACCCGACCTCGAGGAGGTGGCTCGTTACTTCAGGGTCCCACGAGAAGTCGATGCCAAACTCTTCCTTGAGTTCGCTCCCCAAGAGGCCCAGTTCTCGTTCGACGATTCGCTCGACAGTTGCTGGCTCGAGATGGTTGAACGTGACGATGTGGAGGCGGTTAATGAATTCCGGGTTGAACGCTTGGCGGGCTGCTTGCAACACGGCCTCCCTCTGTATTTCATCGCGAGAGGAGTTCTTGAACCCTACACCCCTGCGTCGCCAGAGTTCGTGACCAATGTTGCTTGTGAAGTAGAGGAGCGACCCTCTGAGGTCAACGCGGCGGCCGAGATGATCTGCGGTAAACCCTTTATCAAGGATGGGGAGGAGCGCGACTTCGAGGCGCTTATGGGCTTTCTCGAATTCATCAAGTATGAGGAATGAGAACGGGTACCAGGCGGCTTCCTCTGCAAACCGTGTGAGCTTGCCCTTCATGTTAGAATTTATGTAGCCTGGCCAGGAGCCAAGGATGGTGTTCAGGCTCGCGTCGTTCTGGTAATTGACGCACTCTATCTTCTCCAAGAGTGTCTTCCGCCCCGTCATGTCTTCAAGTTCTTGCTGGAGCATCTCGATGAGGTGATTTTTTCCAACACCGGTCGGACCTGCAGCGAAGAAGCTCAAGAGACCTTTTTTCTCAGCCAGCCCAGTGCGGTAGTGGAGGATGAACCGGAGCAGATCGTCAACGGCCTGGTCCTGGCCGAGGACATTGGCTCGCAGTCGTCTGCCGAGCGTTTCGAAGTCAAGGCGCGAGAGGAGGATTCGTCGCTCCATCATACTGAGGAATCGCGTTGACTCTTCCTCAGCCGCTTCGACAAGCCTTTGTTCTCGGGGGCTAAGCTCTACTTCTGGCTCGAGAAAGATTTCGAAGGGGATTGCCTCGTCAATGGACTCCATGC
>RFKA01000071.1 GCA_003694385.1 Candidatus Woesearchaeota archaeon
CGCGCGACACAGGCAGAACCCCGTGCCGAAAGAGGAGGTCCGCGCACACGTTGAAATCGCGAGGAAATCTCTCCGCATCATCAGGGACGTCATAGCGAAACTCATCGCTGAGGAGCTCCTTGAGGAGTAGTGTTCAGCTTCGCGGAAGACAGTTCGCGGAGACGCTACACACCCGGTGTCTTATGCTTTCACGAGCCTGAGCGTGACTTGTTTTCCCCGAATCTTCGCTGAGAGCTCCTCGCCCTTTTCCAGCCGCGGTACCATTACTGCGCCGCAGCGCTTCGCGATCTCCTCGCCGTGCAAAGAGAGGACTGGTGCCAAGCCCTCGCCAGTGATGCAGAGCTGAACGCGGTCACGCTTCTCAAGGCCCGCTTGTTTGCGCAGCTGCTGACCGCGGCGAATCAACTCGCGGGCAAAGCCCTCCGCTTCGAGTTCTGGCGTCAGGTTTGTGCGCAGGTAGACAACGCCTTTGGAGAAATTCCCGATTGCCCAGTCAGCAGGCGCTTCGCGCTCGACGATGACGTGTTCGGGCTTAATTGTGTACGCGCCAAGTTGCACGGGTTCGTTCATCGTGCCCAGCTCCCGAGCAGCTTGTATCGCCTCGACGACGCGCGCCGTTTCTTTACCGAATTCTCTTCCGAGCGCTTTGAAGTCGGGCTTCACCTTCACGCGCGCCTCCGTGAATGCACGGACGGTAACTTCCTTCACGTTGACTTGGCGCTTGATGAGCTCCACGAGGTTCGTGATGGCCGTCCTCGTTGCTGCATCATCCGTGTCGACGACGAGCTCTGCGCTCGGCCAGCGCACACCGAGCTGGGCGGCGTCGCGCGCGGCGAGGCCTGCACTGATGACGTCAAACACCGCACGCATGTCTCGCTCGAGCGCCTCATCTCTCTGTGCCTCGTCCGCCTCCGGCCACCCGGTGAGATGGATGCTCTCCTCTGCGAACGAGAACGGCTCTCTGAGCTCTTGATACACGTGCTCGGTGAAGAGCGGCGCGACAATGCTGAACATGCGCATTGCCTCCTTGTATGTTGTCAGGGCCGCGTAGAGCACCTGCTCTTTCTCCTCATCAGTTCCTTGCGAGGCTTTCTCCCGCACGAGCTGGATGTACTGCCTGCTCAGGTCGAGCAATAACTGCTCGATGAGCGTGGGGACCTCGTTGAGTCGGTAGGCCTCCATGCACTCCGTCACTGCAGTGACCGTGCTGTGGAGGCGGCTGAGGATGTACCGCTCTTCGATGCCGAGCGCTTTCGGCTCTTTGAGCGCGACGCCCTGCTTGTGCAAGCCGAGCAAGAACTGCCGAAGATTCCAGTACACGAGGAGGTTGCGGTGCTTGAGCTCGACGTCTTCAAAGTTATAGTTCATATCCAGGCCAGGGTTCGCCGCGCCGATCGCGTAGTACCGAAACGTGTTCGCGCCATACTTCGCGACGACCTCCTCGGGGAGAATGTAGTTCCCAAGGCTCTTGCTCATTTTTCGCCCCTGCGCGTCATTGATGAACCCGTGCATGTAGCACGCATCGAAGCAGCGCTTGCCGAATGCGATATTGCTGCAGACATGCAGGAGATTGAACCAGCCACGAATCTGGTCTTTCCCCTCGAGGATGAAGTCTGCGGGGAACAGGCGGGCGAAGTCTTCCTCTTTCTGTGGGTAATTGAGGCAGTTCCACGAGACCGTGCCCGCATCAACCCAGACGTCAAGAATGTCAGGGATGCGCCGCATTGTGCCGCGCTCCGTTTTGCTCGTCGCCTTGCAGTTCGTGCACGGCCACGTCACCTCGTCAATCCATGGCTTGTGCAAATCCTTGGGGAGCTCGCCAGCGAAGAGCTTGAGCTCGCGCTTGCTCCCGACGACGACGTAGTGGTCGCAGGTGTCACAGCGCCACACCGGGATTGCCGTGCCCCAGTAGCGCTGCTTCGTCACGCTGTTGTCGCGGAGGCTCTTCAGCCATGAATCGAACGCGTTGTACGCCGCCTGGGGAACCCAATTGATGCCGTTGTTCTGCTCGATAAGCTGTTCTTTGATGTCCTCCACCTTGAAGAACCATTGCTTTGTCGCGCGGAAAATAACTGGTGTGTGGTGCCGCCAGCAATGCGGGTACTCGTGCTCGACCTCGACGGTCGCGATGAGCGCCCCCTCTTCTTCGAGAGCCGCGATGAAGAATGCATCCTCTACTTTAGCGACTTTTCCCGAGAACTTCCCCATTCCTTCAGGAAACCGGCCTGTCTCGTCGAGCGTGTTGTATGGCGGCAAGCCATTGCGCCGGCCGACCTCGAAGTCCTCCGGGCCGCAGCCGGGCGCGCAGTGGACGAGCCCGCTTCCCGCGCTCGTGTCGACGTACTCCTCGCTGAGGATGACTGTGTGGAGCTTCGGTGCTTCTGCGCGCATTACCTCGTACGCGCCGATGTGCCGCTCGAAGGGGTGGAGGTAGCGCGTGCCCTCGAGCGCCGTTCCAGGGAACACTTCTTTAATGGTGAATGAGCCATCAGCGACTGCTTGGACGACGGGCCCGACGAGCGCTTTCGCGAGCACCCACGTCTCCGTCTTCCCTTTCGTCTTGACTTCCGCGCGCACGTACTCGAGCTCAGGGTTCACCATGACTGCGAGGTTGAAGGGGATCGTCCACGGCGTTGTCGTCCAGATAATGAGGTACTCGTCCTGCTTTCCCTGCACTGCGAACTTCACGAAGATGCTCGGCTCGCTCACTGTGCGGTACTCGCACTCGTGCTTCGCGAGAGCGCTCGCGCATTGCGGGCACCACGTCATCGTCTTTAATCCCTCGTAGAGGCGGCCCTCTTCGTGGGCGCGCTTCACGAGCCACCATTCCCCCTCGATGAACTCGTCACTGATACTCTGGTACGCGTTCGGGAAATCCATCCACACGCCGAGGCGGATGAAGTCCTTGTTCATCGCTTGCATGTTCTCTGTGCAGAGCTGCTTGCACTCCTCGATGAACTTCCCGACACCGAAGGACTCAATGTCTTCTTTCGTCGTCAAGCCGAGCTTCTTCTGCGTCGCATGCTCTGTGGGGAGGCCGTGCATGTCATACCCCGCGCGGTCCCACACATTGTAGCCGCGCATGCGCTTGTAGCGGAGCACCATGTCCTTCAGTGCTTTGTTCCAGGCTGTGCCGAGGTGCACTTTGCCGCTCGTATAGGGCGGGCCGTCGAGGAAGTAGAAATCTTCTCCTTTTGCGCACTGTGCTTTGGCTTTGGCATAGATGCCTTGTTTCTCCCAGAAGGCCAGCATTGCCTCCTCGCTCGCTGCGAAGTCATAGCCCGAACCCATGGGCCTGCGTGCTCGACCGTCTTTTATATTGATTGCGCTCAGAAACAGTGGTTTCGTTCTCGCTTTGTCTAGGAGCTTTTCAGCTGTTCATAGAGCTTCTTGAGTTGTCCGCTATGCTCTCGCGCATGCGCGAGGACGCGGGCGAAGGGCTCGCCGCCGAGGACGTCGGGGTTGTCGAGAAGGAACTGCGCATGTACTTTGTTGATTTCGCTGTTGCCTTTGCGTACTGGGGTGAGGCCATCATAGTGATAGTTCACGAACTGCTCGCCACTCTTCCGGTCAGTTTTGAGCTCCGTCCCCTTGAGGCCGAGACTGCTTTGTATCTCGAACTCTATCTCCATGAGAAGGTCTCTTGCTTCGTTCTCTTCTCTATCGATGGGGGTGCGGCGGGTGTAGGGAAGAACGGCCTCGATGTGATGAATCGCTTTTGGGCGCCCGAATTCGTTTAGCCCGACGACGACGTCGAGCTTGTCGCGCAGTCCGCCGTGCTCGGTCGTGAGCTTTGGGCCAAAGGCCGTATACTTGACGTCGATGCCGAATCCGCCTTCGCGCTCGTTCAGCGCATAGACGATGTGTGCTTTGCCGTGCTCCCCTCGAAGCTTTGCGCTTGCGCGCCAGGCACCAAAGTCGTCCCGTCGATAGTTCTCCTCGTCGAGGAGCCGTTCGAGGCGTGCGTAGCCGCGTTCCCCTTCGAATTCTTCCTTGTCGAACGCAAGGCTTGTTGGCACGCAGAAACCGGCTGCAGTCTCCATAATCTCTTTCTGCAGGTTGAGTGCTTCCCAGTAGACGCGTACCGCTTCGGGGTTCGTGAGGCGGATTGTGTCGGGAACCACCCAGCCGTTTCTGAGTGTTGTTGTCGGGCCGAGGTACACGCGCGGCATTCCATAACCGTCCTGGATGATGATGCGCTTCGTCCTTGCCATCTCGCGTTCGAGTTTCTTATACTCGGCGATGCCTTGTCGCTGCCGGAACCGCTCAAGTTCTTGGATGGCTTTCTTTGCCAGGCGTCTTTGCCGGCTGAACTTATGCTTTGTGGCCTTCGCGACGAGTCGCTGGACTGCTGGCGTGTACGCTCTTGTCAGCGTCCCGTCCGGCATGACGAGCGGGTAATCGACGACTGGATTGTCGTCCTGAGCAGTTTTGTAGAGGTGTTCGATGAAGCTCAGGTCCTGCGGCCCCGAGGCATCTATCATGACGGGCTTCTTCTCTGGATGCTCGCCCCTCATGAACCGCTCCAGCTCCTCGTCCAATGGCTTCCACGTCCTGGTCATTGGTTTCAGTGCGCGAAGCGCATTTATATGATTTTCTACAATTAACTACTCTTTAGTGACTATTAATGATCTTCTCCTTTCTTTTTGAGTTTTCTTTAGTTTTCTTTTTAAAGTTCAGTTCAAGAGTGATTGGTTGGTATTGGCCGAAAGTGATTGGTGGTTGTTGGTAAGAGCTATTGGTCAAGATGTGCATGTACTTGAGCGGAGTCAACAAAGCTTAAAAATGCCCGCCACTGATGAGCGCCTATGCTACTCGAAGGCTCGTGCCCGCATTGCAAAGGGGACTTGCACGGGACTCCCCGAAAGGGCTACTACTGCCCGCGCTGCAATATGCTCTTCAGGCGGCACACGCTTGCTCTCCGGCACATCAGGCAGGACTTGCGCAAACTCATCGATGAACATTTCGCGAACTTCGAACAGCAGCTTACTGAGACCAAGGCGGGTATTGATGAATCTGCCAAGGAGGGCTTGCACGACCTGAGTGAACTCCAGGCAGCCGTCAATGACCTTGCGCGGCTCCTTGACAAAGATCTTACTGAGGACGAGCGGGACTTTGAGGCGTGGAAGGCTTCGCGGGCCACCTCCCCACTCATTGTTAAGCCCCACCGGGTTATCGGGAAGCGTGAAAAACCCAAGAAAGCCACTGGCCGTGCAGTGCACAAGACGACGATGAAGCAGACGGTGAAGCGCGCCAAGAAACGCGGGTTGACGCACGTGAAGAAGCGTCGTCGATCACGCCGATAGTTAAGCACGCGGACTGGTGGTGAATTGTCGTGATGAATTCTGGTAGTGAATTGATAGTTAAGCAAACAGAACATTTATATACTATTAGTTAGTAGTAACATTATGGCTTTGTATTTTTCAGGGACGTCGCAGGCCGAATACGACCTCCTGGCGCTTGCCTCGCGCCGAGGCCACGCTGTGGAGAGAACTATCTGGTGCTATGGTGATGAACAGTACGGGCCCCGGGCTCGTCCGCTCGCTGTGGCCTTTGCCTTCAAACGTGCGAAACAGGACAACTCAACGCCGCTCATCATAACTATCCATGATATTGAGGGCTTTCACTGCGAACTGGTCTCGGGGGCACATAGATTGAGAGGGGGGCTCACTCCCGAGAACCATTTCGTTGAACCAGTGACTGTGAAGGATTTCTATTGGTAACGCCAGACAAAATGTTTATAAACGTCTTCCTGCTTCTGCGGCGCATTATGACTCGAGTTGGTTGCCTTCATCATTAAGAGGTCCGTTCTGAGCTCGAGTGCTTTGGCTGCGGTAGTCTAACGGTTAGGATGGGAGACTGTGGATCTCCAGACGGGGGTTCGATTCCCCCCCGCGGCCCTCGTTTTTCAGTACTTTTTCCAATAACTCTCTCCGGCTTTTTCTAAATTCAGTTTTGTTTTTACTTCATCTACATCTCGTTCTACATATGTTGCATCTTCTGTTATAAGAGACGGAGCTCCTAATGCACAGACAATGCATTTAGTTACCACCACTAACCAGTGACTATATAAATGATCTGTGTTTTCTCCACCACAAACACGATGGAAACTATCGATGCGCTCCTGGCCCACCCGCTCATTCTCAGCGACACAACACCCTTTAGCCCACGAAGAAGAAACACTTACCAAGACGTTATCTATCCCGCAAAGAACTTTGGGGAGCTCAGCAGAATTGAAGAGGAAATAACGTATGTGCGGACTCATAGGGATTGGTTCAGGCAACCAAACGTTTGCACAACAAAACGTGTCGTGCAAGAACACGCGCGCGCATACAGAATGTTCAGAGAGAAACTCAAGAACCTCAACAAACGAGAACGCTCCCGCGCGAGAAGAAAATATGGTCCCAGAGCAAAACCGCAACCCACAACTAACAAAACGCTGTTCGAGGATCTCGTATTCGGAATGAGTAGGCTCCTCATAGAAGCAACACACGCAGTCCTCAAGCCCGCCTTGCCAAGAGAGTACGCGCAACTCGTAAATGCAGTCACCGAGCTCTCGACCCGATGCCCCATCAAAAAAGACCATAGTCGTCGCTATGGGAGCAAGAGGAAAGCAGCGGACCTCCGCGCTGACGAAGAACTCGTCGGTGCAGCAATATACCTCTCACTCTATGAACACAAGCCCTGCTTGCTCGTGACCTCAGACTATGATCTGCGGGAACTTCTCAACGCCACTACAACACGCCTGCGGACAAAAGAGTACGCACTCTCAACAGCACCAATCACGCTCTGTATCACAAACGGACACGCCATTGAGCACGTCTGGAATTCAGCGGACGAAAGACGCGCTACAGTCTCAGGTGCCCGGCAAACCATTGAAGATATTCTGGGGAACACACAATGAGATTCGAACCAATCCCTTCCCTCAAGCAGTACATTAAGGAGATACGCACACAGAGCAACGTTGCCATCACAAAAGACGAAACCATTGGCATTGCTCGAGCACGTAAGGCCGCACTTGCCGTCGCCGAGAGTGCTTATGCACGTATGCACTCGCGTTTCTCGCAGAATCCAACAAACGCAGAAGCAATCTATGATCGCGCCCTACGCCTCGCCGACCAGCGGAGGAACGACCTCGTCGCAACAGCACTCCCCTTTGTTGTCGGCTACGTCACGAGTAGATACGCATCTAGGAAAGGCCGTCGGGGACTTGGTATTGAAGACCTCATCCAAGAAGGGAACATCGGCCTCATCAGCGCTGCAGAGCGGTTTAATCCAGAGTACCAGGCGACATTCCTCACCTACGCAATCTGGTGGGTGCGCAGACATATCAACAAAGCACTGGCTGACGCAGCCTATCCATATCGAACACCAACATTTATCCAGTTGCGAAAACGCAAGGCACTCAAAGCATACCGTGCTGCCAGGGAAGCCGGCGACAAAACAGCAATGGAACAGGCTGAGCAAAAACTCCAAGAACCAATTTTTGGAACTGGGACGCCGCTCGCCAACGCTGGAGCAGACCCAATCGACGCTCTGGTAGCTATTCATGAAGATTTTTGGCAAAAACTATCTGAGGAAGACCCCTTTGAAGAGCGGATTGCTCACGCCCTCGATTGTGACACCTTGCGGAACATAGTAGCGAAAAATGTTCCCCTGAGCGAGAACGAGCGCCAAATAATCTTTAAACGCTTCGGCCTCGGAGAAGAAACACCCATGACACTCAAAGAGATCGGCATCGAGTTTAGCCTCAGCAGAGAGCGCATACGCCAGCTGGAAGCTAGAGCCCTCAAGAAGCTCAAAACATATCTCACCAACAATCACCCTGACTTCCGCCGGAGATTTTAAAAGCGTTCACGTATAACTTCTCCACGCATGAAACTCCAGCTGCCCAAAGGGACAAGGGACTTTGCTCCGCGCGAGAAGCTCGCACGCGACAAAATAGTTGCTCGACTCACTTGCATCTTCCAGAGTTACGGCTTCATGCCGCTCGAGACACCGTCCTTTGAGCGGTGGGAAGTCCTCAGCGCGAAATACGCGGGGGGCGCGGAGATACTCAACGAGACCTTCCGCTTCACAGACCAAGGTGGCCGAGAGCTTGCACTCCGCTATGATCTCACCGTGCCACTCGCCCGCTACGTCGCGATGAACCCCCAGCTCAAGATGCCGTTCAAACGCTACGCCATCGGCAAGGTATTCCGTGACGGGCCAATCAAGCTTGGCCGTTACCGAGAGTTCTACCAGTGCGACGTCGACACGATTGGCGCCGCGAGCATGCTCGCCGATGCAGAATGCATCCGCCTCGGCAACGCGGTATTCAATGAGCTCGGCATCAAGGCGGTGTACAGCGTGAACAACCGGAAAGTGCTTGAGGCGCTTCTCGCGAAGGGAGGCGTGCCGAAGGAAAAGCTCATCGACGCGATGCTCACGCTTGACAAGCTGGAGAAAGTCGGCCTCGATAACGTGCAGAAAGAACTGGCCGAGAAGGGCATCCCTGAATCTTCCGTCACGTTCGTCGTCGCCTTGCGTGAGAAGAGTAACGAGGAAAAGCTTGAGGCGATAAAGCAGGAGCTGGGGGAAGAGGCAATCAAGGAGCTCACAGAACTCTTCTCCTATCTTGAAGGCGTACCTATTGATTTCAACCCTGCCCTCTCGCGCGGACTCGCCTACTACACGAGCACCGTCTTCGAAGCCTTCGCACAGAACAGCAAGGTCACGAGCAGCCTCTCGGGCGGCGGCCGCTATGACAACATGATTGGTGGCCTCGTCGGGCGCGGCGACATCCCCGCAGTGGGTGTCAGCTTTGGTCTCGAGCCCATCCTCGACGTGCTCAAAGAGCAGGGCCTCGAAGAAGCGGGCGTCGTGCAACTCTACGTTGTTCCTATCAGGACGATGAAGGAGAGCGCTGGCATAGCTGAGCAACTCCGCGCGGCAGGCATCAATGTCGCCCTCGACCTCAAAGGACGCAGCATCTCGAAGAACCTTGAGTATGCGAACAGCGAGGGCATCCCCTTCGTCGTCATCGTTGGCCCGAAAGAACTCGAAGCGGGCACGGTGAAACTGCGGGACATGAAAGCGGGCACTGAAGCAGAGCTCTCCGTCGAGGAAGTCGCTCAGCGCGTCAAGGCCGCGCGGTAGTGCACAACGCTCTCTTCAGTAGCACTCCTGCACAAGTCTTTTAAGGAGGGCTTGGCTCACCCGAGCACAACCCGCTCGACAGCCCCTGCTCTGCGGGAGAGGTGAAGCACAATGGTGACGGATGTTACTCCAGAGAACTTCAATGAGCTGCAAGAAGGGAAAGCCATTCTTGATTTCTGGGCGCCCTGGTGTGGGCCCTGCAGGATGTTCAAGCCCATCTTTGAAGAGACTGCGGCTGAGTACCCCGACATAAAGTTCGGCAAGGTGAACACTGAAGAGCCAGTGAACCAGACGCTTGCAGGACAGTTCGGCATTATGGGTATCCCGACGAGCGTGTTCCTCAAGGACGGAAAAGAGGTCGGGCGCTTCTCAGGAGCGGTCCCGAAGGACGTGTTTAAGGAGAAGATCAAAGAATTTTTTGGCTAGCCACATCAAGGACTTGTGACGCGAGTACGCGCTGCAGGAAACGCGTCCGCACGTAGAGAGGGATGCGCGCGTCCTCAGTAACGATTATATGAGGGTTTTCAACGCCTCGTTCAGCATAGTGCTGCTTGATGGACTCCTCGAGGTTGCTCGTGACGTGCTTCCGGACTTCCTCGAGACGTGGGACGCTTATTACGCCGAGGATGATGCTGTCGGGTCCTCTGCCGGCGAACGGTACGACTGCCCGGCCGTTGTAGCAGTGGAGCACCTCATAACCTTCTCCTTGCTTCTGTGCGACAGCCACTGCTCTTGCTGTTGGGGTGAAGTCCCCTTCTGCGTGGGCGTTGAGTACGAGTGTGTCAAACTCGCGAGGAGTTCTGAACGCGCCAGAATAGAGTATTGAGCTTGTCGTGTCGAGCCCGAAAGGGCTCAGCGCCTGGTTTAATGATTTCAGCCCTTCGTGGTTGTTCGTCTCTCGTTTGAGGTACTGTTCTGCAGCTTTTTGCAACCCATTGTTGAGGAGGCTTGTTGTGTACGCGTAGAGCGTCGCCTGCCGTATCATCTCGGCAGCGAGTCCTTCCGCCGCGCTGAGTTCTTGTCTGCTCACTGCATGGACGAGCCCGGGGTCATAACCTGTTGCGCTGTGTGTTCTGAGCTGGGGCGCATCAATGAGGAAGAGCTTCGCAGCAACTTCTGGGGCTCTGTCGAGGAGCTCTAGTTTGAGGCACCCAAGGGCGAGCGCTTCTCTTGACGACTCACTCGACGACGGAGCAGTCACGTCATCCACACCAACAAAATCCATATTCACTGAAAAGTGGTATTTTTTATAAATTTTTTAATTATTCTTTATAAACTCTTTCTTCCTGATTCCTTCCCAGTGTCTTTCCTTGTTTTTCTTAAGCTTCTAGCTCACACTTCTTTCTAGCTTCTTTCATAGCATAACTCTTATAAGTATCCTCGCGCTCTCAGCGCAGGTGTTCACGCACAATTTTTCACCGACAATCTTCACGCTTGGGCCCTTCGCGCTCCGCTGGTACAGCCTCGTGTGGGTCACGGGCTTCCTCACCGCGTACTACCTCTTGCTGCGCGTGGCGCGCACCCGCCGCATCAAAGGCCTGACAGCGGACACCGTCGATGGCTTCGTCTCGTGGCTCGTCATCGGCACAGTGATCGGGGCACGCACGTTCTATGCACTCTTCTATAACCCTACTTACTTCCTCGCACAACCCTGGAAGTTTTTCTTCGTCTGGGAAGGAGGGCTGAGCTTTCATGGGGGATTCCTCGGCGCCTTTATCGCCGCATGGTGGTACACGAAGCGGGCGAAGCTGGACTTCTGGAAGCTCGCCGACTTCCTCGTTATTCCACTGGCTTTCTTCCTCTGCCTCGGCCGCATAGCCAACTTCATTAATGCAGAACTCGTCGGCACAGTCACGGATGTCGCCTGGTGCGTCACCTACCCCAACCAGCCATGGATCGAGGGCTGCCGGCACCCAAGCCAATTCTACGAGGCAGGAAAGAACCTCATCATATTTGCTGTTCTTCTTCCTTTGTGGTCAAAGAAGCGATACGCGAAGCTCAAGGAGGGAACACTCTTCTGGCTCTTCGTCACGCTCTACGGCCTCGGACGCTTCATCACGAATTTCTGGCGCGCACCAGACCTCTCAGGAGCATCATGGGCGACAACAACACTGCTCGGCCTCACGCTCGGCCAATGGCTGAGCCTCATCATGGTGGTGCTCGGGGCAATAATGCTCACACGACTCTTCCAGCAAGATCCAGCATGACTGACTACCTCAACACAAAAAAATTCCACGTTGCGCGCATCAGGAAACTCGAGCCGCGATTCTTCAAAGGACTCGCCCACATACGCTTCGGCACAGAAGAACGGCTTATTGATGACTTGCTGCCGCGGAGGAAAGTCAAGAAGATGATAGCCACGCTTGAAGCCTTCGGCATCAGCGTCGTCCTCAAAGGGGACGCCCACTACCTCTGCGCACCAAAAAAAGCGATGGACAAAGAACTCTTTCTCAAACGCATAGAGCAAGCATCCCTCCACGCCATTGGTCGCCGGATCCTCGTCGCCCTCATCTAAGCTTGGTGTTCAGCTTGACACAATGTTCAGCTTGACACAAATGTTTTAAACCCTTCTGTCGAGGAGACTGGTATGAAGCCAGTCATCATCGTGAACTTCAAGACTTACGCGAGCGCAACAGGGGAGGGCGCCGTGGCGCTCGCGAAGACCTGCGAGCGCGTCGCTGAAGAGCGAGACGCTGATATCCGAGTTGCCGTGCAAGCCGCAGACATCTATCGCGTCGCGAGCGCGGTGAGCCTCCCCGTCTATGCCGAGCACGTCGACCCCATCGAGCCGGGTCGACACACGGGCTACATTCTACCGGAGGACGTCAAGGAGGCAGGCGCGGTAGGCACCCTCCTCAACCACAGCGAACACCCGATCGACATGGAAACGCTCGCGCGCACCGTCAAGGACTGCAATGAGACCGGACTCAAGTTCATCATCTGCGCACCCGATGCCGAAAAAGGAAGCATTGTCGCGCAGTTCCTGCCGGAGTTCGTCGCAGTCGAGCCGCCAGAACTCATCTCAGGAGATGTGAGTGTGAGCGAGGCGGAACCAGAACTCATCGAGGAGGCAGCGAAGAAAATCCCCGCCCCCCTGCTCGTTGGCGCGGGTATTCACGACGGTGACGACGTCCAGGTAGCGATGGAGCTCGGCGCGAAAGGCGTGTTGCTCGCGAGCGGCGTCACGAAGGCCGACGACCCTGAAGACGTGCTGAACGACCTGCTCGACCTCGACGATACTAACTAATCAACGTTCAGCGTGAACTGTGTGCGGTGGCGCTGCGGGCACACTCCCCCGGCGAATTGTGCGCAGCCGCCCGCACTCGTCGTCTCGAACGCGACGAGTTCGCAAAGGTACTGTCCCTGCCCAAGAGCAGTATTCGTCACCGTGTCAGTCCCGTAAATCGTGATGCGGAACCCGACAGCCTTCCCTTTCTCGATGAGTGAGGAGAGCCCGACGCTCCCCGGCTGGTACGTGTTCCCGTCACTATCGATGCACACGCCAGTCTTGACGCGGAAATACGCTTTGTTGCCCGTGTTATAGTACGCGGCGAGCAGCTGCGCGGATTCTCCACTCTTGACCGTGACCTCTTCTGGCGAGAGCACGAGCGGGTTGTCAGGGCTGGGCTGGTTCGGGAGCAAACTCACATCGACGAGCTCAGGGAGGGCTCCTGCTTTCGAGAAAATAGTGGTGATGAAGCCAATGCCGAGCGCGATGACGAGGACGGCGATGACGATGATGACAATGGCTTTTATGCTGAGTGTGAGCGCTCCCTTATCGGACATTGATATGCACCTTCGTTTTTGCGTACGGGCCCGAGTAGAACACCCACCCGTTCCCGTCGTCGTACTTCGTTGATTCAATGGCTACGTCAAACGTGTACTCTCCCGGCAAGGCC
>RFKA01000072.1 GCA_003694385.1 Candidatus Woesearchaeota archaeon
GGGAGCTTCGCGCGCTACAAGAAAACGCTCGAAGAGTTCCTCACACTCACACGCGCGCGGCCGAGGATCGTGCTCGCCGACAAGCATCCAGGGTACGCAACGAGCGCGTACGCACAAGAGCTTGCACGAAGGTTCCGCGCGCGGCTCGTCCGCATCCAGCATCACCGCGCACACGCATTCTCTGTCGCTGCAGAACACGGACTGCGTGAGTTCCTCGCAATCGTGTGCGACGGACTCGGGTGGGGTGACGATGACACAATCTGGGGCGGAGAAGTCTTCTTGAACGATGAGCGCGTTGGGCACCTCGAAGCGCACACCCAGCTCGGCGGAGACGCAGCAACGCGGGAACCCGCTCGCATGCTCTTCAGCATCCTCGAGAAAGCGGTAGGCACGGCTCGGCGAGCACGCATCATGCAACGGTTCTTCTCCGAGGAGGAGCAAGCAGTGCTCTCTCGGCAGCTCGCGGAGCAATTCAACAGTATAGCAACGACGAGTTGTGGCCGCGTACTCGATGCGGCCGCGGTCTTTCTCGGCCTCTGCACGAAGCGGGAGTATGATGGCCGGCCAGCAATGCTCCTCGAAGCAGCCGCAACGCAGGCGCGCGAGCTCGCCCCCATTGTTGAGGGGCGCGTGTTGCTCACGAGCCCGCTCTTCTCCTTCCTCGTCGAGCAGAGCGAGGAGCACGGCGCTACGCAAAGAGACACGTCAAGCACACACAAGAGGGACGAGTGGCGAGGAGAACTCGCGGCTACGGTGTTCACGTATCTCGCCCGGGGCCTCTACGCGCTCGCTCGCTCAGCAACGGACGCTAAACTCCCTGTCGTGTTCGGTGGTGGGTGCGCTTACAACCGTTTCATGACGGCGTGGTTGTGCAGCAAAGGCGTGCTCGTGAACAATGCGGTGCCTGCGGGCGACGGGGGCATTGCGTTCGGTCAAGTCGCGGCGTACCTAGCAAATGCGCGGAACAAGAACTCCTGAAGGCGGCTGGAGTGGCCGCGCCCCGAAACGCGTCTTGAGCGTCACGCCCTGCCCGTCCTGTACGCGCCCGATGATTGCTGCGCGTTCGTTAAATTGCTGCAAAGCCCGCACAACTTTTGCTGCGTCTTCACGGGCAGTAATGCAGACGAAGCGTCCTTCGCAGGCGAGCATGAGTGGGTCGAGTCCGAGGAGGTTCGTGACTGCGCGCGTCTCCTGCGCCACGGGGAGCGAGTCCTCCTCGAGCACCATGCTGATGCGGTGCTGCTCGGCAAGCTCGTTGAGGACGGCTGCGAGGCCGCCCCGCGTGATGTCTTTTGCCTGTTTCACAAACTGTTGTACAGCACGAATCTCCTCGAGCAATGGCTTGCTGTCGGTCTGCAGCGTGGTCTGAAACGCGAATCGCTTCGCGAGGAGCGTCGCGCCGTGGTCGCCAAGAGTGCCTGAGACGATGACTGCGTCACCAGGCACTGGTGGCGCATCAATGGGTTGGGCGGCGGAGCCGACGCCACTCGTCGTGATGACTATGCGGTCGATCGCCCCACGCTCCATAACTTTCGTGTCGCCCGTGACGACGGGCACGCCCGTCGCTTCGGAAACGCTCTTAATAGAATCGAGAATCGTGAAGAGGTCTCGCTTGGGGAATCCTTCCTCAATGATGAGGCTGAGTGCGATGCCGAAGGGACGCGCACCCATAACGGCGAGGTCGTTGATTGTGCCGCACATGGCAATCTTCCCAATATCCCCGCCGGGGAAGAAGAGGGGGGTAACGACGTAGCTGTCCGTTGTGAACACGAGTGCGTCACGGCTTCGCGTGCGCAGAACGGCTGCATCGTTGTCTTGGTGCTCCCACTCGCTGCTTGTGCGAAGCCTCGCGAGTAGTTCGGCGAGGAGCGCGTGCATTTCTGCGCCGCCCCCTCCCTCGCTAAGGCGGACACAATCTCCAGGTTCAGACGCGGGACTCGGGCAGTGGCCTGTCACGCAGTCCTTGCGCGGGTGGTCCTTCGTCATTCTGACAAACTCCGTCCATACTTATAGGCAATGGCGCACGCGCCCTCACTCCCGCTCACCATGCAGGCGCCCTTGGGCGCCTCGGGCGTGCACTCGTTCCCGAACAGCGCGCACTGTTTTGGCTCGCAGAGGCCCCGCACGATCTCCCCACACTTGCAGCGCGGGTCTTCTTTACTCTGCACTCCCCTGAGGAGGTCTGCGTACAAGAGCCGCGCGTCGAGGCGTTCATTGCGGGGAACGAGTCCTGAATTCGGAATGACACCAATGCCTCTCCACTCAGCGTCCGCTGGCTTGAGCTGCTGCTCGATGAGCGACTTCGCCAGGAGGTTCCCTTCAGCAGACACGACTTCTGGATACTCGTTCACCACGCCCGTCCGCCCATCCTTGATCATGCGAAGCAGCGTGAGAATTGCCTTGAGGAGCTGCTCGGGCTTAAAGCCCGCGATGACCTGAGGAACGCCAATGTCGAGCTGCTCCCAGAGCGCGCTCCCGACAATGGTGGAAACGTGACCCGGGTCAATGAATCCATCGATACGCATCTCGCTCGTCAAGGCGCGCATCACCGGCGGCATGACCTTGTGAGCGCTGAACACGGGGACGCCTCGTTCGAGGAGGCGAGCAGTCATCGGCGTCGTTGTTTCGAAACCGACGGCGAAGAACACCCTGTCCTGCTCTGTTATCTGGTCAATGCTGTAAATTGTCTGGACATCTCCTCCTTCACGCTGCACATCCTTGAGGCTCGCCTGCGTGCCTGGAACGAGGACCATGTCGCCATAGGTCGCAATCTTCACTCCTTGGCGGGCGAGGGCGATGACGCTGTCAATGTCTCGCTGCGACGTGACACAAACGGGACAGCCCGGGCCTGAGATGAGCTTGATATTCTTGGGGATGACGTTTCTGAGGCCATACTGCATCACGGTATTCGTATGCCCCCCACACACTTCCATGATGCGTACTTCGCCGAGCATGCTAGCGACGGCAGCTATTTCATCAACGAGTTTCATGCGCCACCCCCTGTCCCCTCGAATACGTCCGCAAGGAGTCTATACGTCTCTTTTGCAACGTGCTCATCAACTTTCTTGATGGCGAACCCGACGTGCACAAGGACGAAATCCCCGACAGAAGGGTTGTCGATGAGAGAGACATCGGCTGCGCGCTGCACGCCTCCGAAGTCAACAGTGGCGCTCGTTCCTTCGAGCGCGATAATACGCCCGGGGACCGCGAGGCACATTAGCGCGTCCTCCAAGCTTGTTGTGAATCCATCTGCATCACCTCACGGTCACGTCTTTCAGTACGACATCCTTTCCTTCAATGATGGCAGGGAATGCTTGTTCGCAGCGCGGACAGTGGAACACGGTATAGTCATGTCCTTTGTCCGTCACGACGGGCCGTCCAGTAAAGCCGCACACACAGTTGATAGTTGCAGGTGTTGTCCTCACGGTGAGAGCCCAGCCCGTCACGCTCAAAGCACGCTCGAGTTCAGCTGCAGGGATGGGGGCGAGTTCACCAACCTCAATTGTGATGGCCTCGACGTTCCCATGCCGCAGCGCTTCCTCGACAATCCGCCCGACGAAGACTTGCTCGTGCATAAACCTGCTAGCCCAACGGCGTTTAAATGAGTTGTGGACGTCTCGAACCAGCCTCGTGCCTCGCGTGGCGGAAGAAGCCGACATAAAAATTGATATAAAGCAGACGGTGTTGCTCTCCGCCATGCTCATAGGGATTGTGGGGAAACCGAGCTGTGGCAAGTCAACATTCTTCAAGGCAGCGACGCTCGCAGAGGTTGATATCGCGAACTACCCGTTCACAACTATCAAGCCGAACCACGCCGTTGGCTTCGTGAAAATCCCCGACCCTGCGAAAGCGTTCGGGAAGACGAGTAACCCGCGCACGGGCTACGTGCTCGGCGACTGGCGCTTTGTCCCCGTCGACCTCATCGACGTCGCCGGACTCGTGCCAGGAGCGCATGAGGGACAGGGCCTCGGCAAGGAGTTCCTCAACGACCTCAACCAGGCAGATGCGCTCATCCATGTTATTGACGCCTCGGGGAGCGTGAACGAGAAAGGCGAGCCCGTCCCGAGAGGGAGCTACGACCCTGCACGCGACATCACCTTCCTCGAGGACGAACTTGACTACTGGTACCTCGATATCATGAAGAAAGGCTGGGATAAGTTCGTCCGGCAGGCCGTGCAGGAGAAGCGACCAATTGCTGCTGCGCTTGAGAAACAACTGAGCGGCCTCCGCGTCAGTGAGGAGTTGGCAAGGAAGACCATCGACGCACTCGGGCTGGACAAAGAGAAGCCGAATACCTGGGATGAGGATGCGCTGCTCGCGCTCGCGCGCGGGCTCCGGAAAGCAAGCAAGCCCATCATGATTGCCGCAAACAAAGTTGACGTCGAGGGCGCATGGGATAATTACGAGCGGCTCACTAAACAGTTCCCCGAGTACCACATCGTTCCCTGTAGTGCAGAGCTCGAGCTCGCGCTGCGGGAAGCGGCAAAACACGGCTTCGTCAACTACATCCCCGGTGAAGGCTCCTTCACGTTCGCGCATGCAGAGCAGCTCACTGAGCAGCAACAAGCAGCGATGTCTTTCATTAAGGGTTTCCTCGAGCGTCGGGGGAGCACGGGCGTGCAGGCAGTGCTTAACCACGCAGTGTTCGAGCTCCTCCGCTACAAGCCAATCTTTCCCGGTGGCGTGGGAAAACTCGAGGATAGTGAAGGAAACGTCATCCCTGACTGTTTCCTCATGCCCGCAGATGCTACGGCACTCGATTTCGCCTACAGGCTCCACACGGACTTCGGGAAGAACTTCGTGAAGGCGGTGAACGTAAAGACAAAGATGCCTGTTGGGAAAGACCACGTGCTCGAGCCGGGGAGCATCATTGAGATTATGGCGGCGAAGCGGTGAGCACGCAAACTCCTGTGACTACTCAGAAAAGATTAAAAAAACCTCTTGCTTCCTCTCCTTCATGCCCATCGACGCCCTAGTAGAGAACGAGTGGCGCAGATACGA
>RFKA01000073.1 GCA_003694385.1 Candidatus Woesearchaeota archaeon
GTCATCTCAGGGAATGCTTGCTTGAGCGGCTCAACGACGGCGAGGAAATCCTGCACCGTGTACTCCCTCTTCATGGCTCGCAATACGCGGTTAGAGCCTGACTGGACGGGGATGTGCAGAAAGCGGAAGAAGCGCCTCGGGTGTGCGCGGAAGAGCGTGATGAGCTCGCTGACGTACTCCTTAAGGAACGGCGGATTCGCCATGCCGATGCGCACCATGAACTCGCCAGGGATTGTCGCGATAGCGTTGAGCAGTGTTGGGAGCTCCTCGCCAATGTCCCGTCCCCACGCGCCAACGTCTTCGCTTGTCAGCCACACCTCTTTTACTCCTTCCCGCGTCGCCGCCCGAATAGCATTGATTATCTCGTGCTGCGGATGGCTCCTGAGGCGTCCGCGCGCAAGCACTGTCGCGCAGTATGTGCAGCTCCCGAGGCACCCATCATTAATGGGGATGATCTCGATGAGGGGGTTGCGTCGCGTCCTCGGCAGCGACAACCCTGGCTGGTTTCTGTGTGACGTTGCCCTGATCGCCTTGCCCGCGAGCGCTCCCTCGACGACCTCGACGACGCGCTCAATCTCCTTTACGCCAACTGTCGGGAGCCCGGCGAGCTGTTCATTTCCTGGCTGGCTCTGGGGAACGCAGCCCGCGATGACGAGTAACTGCCCCGCATTTTTCGTTAGGGAAATCTCGTGCCAGAAGCGCTTCTCAGCAGGATCCTTGACTGTGCAACTGTTCACGAGCACGACATCAGCAGAGGCTCTCTCTTCAACGAGCTCGTGCCCTGCTTGTTCGAGGAGGCCGCCCATGCGCTCGCTGTCCGCGACGTTGTGCGTGCAGCCGTAGGTCTTGATGAAGATGCGCGCCATGACGCGTTGGAGAAAAGAAGCAGTTTATAAGTTCCTTGCCTTCCCCTTTGTCCCCGGGATTTTTCTCGGGCGGAGGCCGTTCCTCGTTGCACGGCGCTATTCGTTTGTCAGCGCTTTCTCAGTCCTTGTGGTTGTCACAAACAATTCTTTCTACCGGCATATTGATTCGTGGCGGAGTGCTTCGTGTGTAAATCCTTTCGAGAGCTTTGTCGGCCGCCTTGCCTGCGTACGAGCCGAGCACGAAGCCCACAACGCCCGCCGCGTCATCTGCCGTAACGCCCGTCTTGCCTCCTACTGCCTCGACTGCATTGATGGCTGCTTCAAGGCCAACGCCAGCGAATACCGGCCCTTGTGGCCCCCAACCAAACAACGCGTTCTTGTTGCGGCCGTCAACCCAGCCAGTGACTGCCCCCACGCCGAAGCGGTAGAGGGCGTCCCGCACGTGGTGCGACATATACGCCGCGGTTGTTGTCAGCGGAGCAAAGAGGTCCGCGTGTTGCCAGGCATTACTTAATTGTTGGAGCAGGTCTGTGATGGTTTCCATAAAAACGCGGGGTTGTTGTCACTATTAAATAGTTTACTATTTTAAATATTGCTTTTTCGCTCATTTTATCTTCTGCTCGTATGGCAGGTTCTGCGCCGTCCGGGCAACCACAATATTTATATAGTCGCGTTCGTGAATTTCTTATACTACTAGCGAATTGTCCAGCGACGACACAACAGCAACCGGAGGGATATGATGAAGCGCCTCTTCTCACTCAAAAGGATTCGGAAGACACGGTACGATGACGATGATATGGTCGAGAGCCAGGACGAGTACGTCGAGCTCAACACAGAACCGGGCGCCGAACGCGGCGGCCAGAAGGTTCTCGTTCGCAGCTTCACCCTTGAGGATTTTAGTGACATCAAGGATGTGCTCGACGTCCTGCGCGAGGGCTACACGATTTGCCTCATCAACATCAAGCCGCTGAAAGAGAAAGACCTCGTCGAGCTCAAGCGCGCAATTAACAAGCTCAAAAAGACCTGCGAGGCCATCGATGGCGACATTGCAGGCCTCAGTGATGATTACATCGTCGTCACGCCGAGCTTCGCAGAAATCTTCCGTCCTGAAGGAGAGGAGTCCTTGTAGTGCGAAACGCATATATACCTCTCACCGCGTTCCAGCAGGGATGATTTTGCACTCGGAGCTGCGGCTAGGGCCTCGGCAGCCAACACCACACCGATTCGGTGACTGGCGTTACTCTGCTCTCCCGAAACACACGAGTATGCGCCTCCCTGAAGAGGTTTATGCGTTTCCCAGAGCAGACTACTTCAGCCACGTGCGCCTCGGTTTCAGTTGGAAAGACTTTGGCCACGGAGAGAGCCCATCGAGAAGAGTCTTAGAACCAACAATTGATGTATATCTCGTCCAGGTAGCCTCCCCGGACAGGAGTGTGTACGTAGGCTCCCTCCCTGTGCAAGACGAATGGTCCTCAGAGGTGGCCGCGAGGGCGAGGCGCCGGGAAGTCGATATGGCTGCGCTCACAGAACTTCTCACCGCTTTCCTCGCTTGAATGCGTACGTGTGCGTAGGTGCGCTTGTGTGGGTGTGTGCAAGCACTTCTTTTCTTCATCTCATTATCCTATACGTTTCCCACAAACAATACTTATAAAGCGAGTTCTCCGCTATGCTCGCATGGCAACGGCCCACGAAGACCCGCCTTCAGAAGTCATTGAGGGAGAGACTTGTCCTTTCTGTGGCGAAAAGACGCTCACACTCATGGAAACAGAGCGCGACGTGCCGTACTTCGGAAAATGCTTCCTCTTCAGCATGGACTGCAAGAGCTGCAAGTACCACAAAGCCGACGTCGAAGTTGCCGAGAAGCACAAACCCGTCAAGCAACGCTTCGAAGTCTCCTCAGAAGAGGACCTCAGGGTGCGCGTCGTCAAGAGCAGTAACGCCACCCTCAAAGTAGGCACAATCGGAACAATCGAGCCAGGCGAGGCGGCGAACGGCTACATCACGAACATCGAAGGCATCCTAAAACGCATCCAGCGAGCGACAGAGCAGCTCCGCGACGCCGCGCTGGAAGAAGGAGATAAAGAAGCTGCCAAGAAAGCAAAAAACCACTTGAAGAAGCTCTCGAGGGTGCTCTGGGGCCAGGAAAAGCTCACGATCACGCTGACCGACCCCACAGGGAACAGCGCAATCATCTCCGCGAAATGAACTTCTCGTGCGCTCAGCGATAGGTGCGCATCCGCCCTGCGTGGTCCGCGCCGGCATCACGGTAAGGATTGTGCAGGTGCACTACAGCAACGTATTGCTCGCCGAGGTAGTGGCGCAGGCCGGCGAAGAGCCCGTTGGACGTTGCCGTCATGTCACTATCGCGCTGATGCTCATAATCACCACTGATGACGACAAGGCTTCCCAGTCCGACTCGCTGGTTGAGGTGCTTGAACTCTGCAGGCGTGAGGTTCTGGGCGTCGTCCATGAAGATGACTGCGTGGTGTATCGTCCTCCCACGCCACGTAGCGTAGTCCTGAATCTTAATGATTCCTCCATTCATCGGAGCATACAATCCCGGCGCGACTTCGATAGCAGACTCTCCTCTTGCCTCGAGGGCTCCCCGCTTCGCCGGCTCCGGCTCCCCGAAGGCGAGGTCGAACAAGGAACGCCTTACGTCAGTGAGCATTTCATGCGCGTCAACATAAGACTGAATGTACTCATTGAGCTTCTCTTCAATAGTCCCTGGCCGGAAACCGTGCTGTCGAGCAAGCCCCCCGATGAGATCGTTTGTCTTCGTGATGAAGATGCGGGAGAAACGAGACGCTAAGTACTTGTTTTTCATTATCGCCGCGTGGCGTGCCCGCGCGGCTTTCGTCCCCTCCTTTGGCCGCCTTAAGGTCTGTGCAAGCGCCGAAGCATAGCCAATGAGTGTTTTCCCCGTCCCCGCACCTCCTGTGACGAAGACGCGGGAAATATGCGGTTGCCGAATCGCGTGGGCGTAGAGCATCTGCTCGAGGTCTCGAGGGACGACGCCGAGAATCGGCCGCTTCAGCTCCTCCCACCCTTGCGGAAAGCTTGGACTTGCGAGGAGCCGCATCTCGAGTTCACCCATATCCCAACGCCACGTGCGCTCGTTCCATTCGACGTCACCAACGATGTTGAGGACGATCGGTTGGTCCCGCGAGTCCTCAGGATAGATGATGAGGTATTGGTTAGGATAGATTTTTGCTTCACCATTGCGTGTGCGAGGATACGCGTCTTCGACGAGACTGAGGGGGAAGCGGACCTGGTTCTTGCCGCTCCTCTCAGCACTCCTCTGTAACAGCTCTTCATAGAGCTCATTGTCCTCGAGGGTGATGACGCCGTCCCGCCGGATATTCGGGTCGACCCTATCGAACCATTTCACCTCTGCGCGGAATCCATCGAATGCGTAATCAATCTCCTCTTGGGGGTGCTGGCAGATTACGCGTAAACGCTCCGCGAGACCTTCCTCCTTTTTCCTGAGCTCGTCAATATTCTCCGCGTCCGCCAGGACGAGGAAGAGATTGTCTCCCACATCAATAGGTGTCTTGCTGACGGGTGATCCTTCATCCTGTTGCTGTCGTATGCGCCTCGCGATGAACGAGAGCGCATCTCTCGCTCCCGCGCTTTCCCAACCGCCCTTCTCTGCAATCTTTCCGAGACGTCGCCAATCTTTCCTGAGGATAACGACTGCGTGCTTATCCGGTTTGCCTTCTTCCGGCTCCTTATCCGCCATTGCCGTGATAGCCTCGTCACCCGCATTGACATAGACGGACTCGAGGTTGTAGAAGACCTTCTCGAATTCTTTCCAATTGATTCCTGTCATTGTCGTGGCTCGTGCTAGCGTAACTCGTATGCTATCTGGACTATTTTATTGAATTCTCTGTATACCCTGCGGATGCGGAGGTCAACCCTCCGTTTGTCGAGCTTGTCGAGATCAACGTCGAGTGGCTCGACGTGTGTCCCAAGGCTCTGGCGGTCTAGTTTTTGGTCGAGACGCTCCCCGAACGTGATGAGCCCAACGCGGTACTCGGGGCTGAGGGGGGAGAGGTACTCCATGAGTGGGGGGAGGAGGATGGATGTAGTCGGGTGGCTTTCGCCTTGTCCTCGTTGCTCTCGCTTGAAGCGCTCATCGAGCACTGCGCGGCTCGCGAGATGTGCGCCGACGCGGCGAGGGTCTCCCTCAGTTCGCAGTGCTCTCGCTGCCCGCCTCAGCGATTGTTCAATAAGAAGGCCTTCTGCTCTCCGTGCCTGGACGCTCCCCCTCCTATAAGGGAGTGGGGTTTCCTCATACGTCATTGCTCCTCGCAGCACCGCTTTGGCGCAGAGTAAGTGGGCCTCGTCTTCCTCTCGTTCGTAGTCGAGGATGCGTCTGATGGCGCTACTTATCGAAGTGACTCCTGAGATGATGCGCCCCATAGGGTGTGGGGGTCGCTGAACGCATAAAACCGTTTCTATTATTGAGTGGTTAGTTTCGCAACTCTTTAGTTTTGCACTTCTTTATCTTCTCTGTCGCCCTCGCTTCTGCAGGAGGTGACTCACCCGCTTACCCCAGCGCCTATTGATGCGCACGGCGTACTCTTGCCGCAGCGCCTTCACGACATGGAGGACGTCGAGCATCGGCGCGCAGATGACGATGTCGCTGTCGCGCGAAGTAACTTCTGGGCGCTCATTGACTGTTTCCGGCTTAGCAATGCCGAGGTTGTGATAGATGCTGAATCCGATACCTCCATCTGTGAGTCGGTCCGTGAACAATGTTTGCACGTATTGTTCGAGAAGCCATCCGCGAGCAGTACTCGTTGCCTGACCGAAATGGGTGAGATACCGCTTGTTCCACACAGTTTCCACCCCTCTTCTCCTGAGCATGAGGTCCTCGAGCGTGTAGGGGCTCGTCCGTTTGAACTTCCTCAGTTGGCGCGCCTTCTGCTCGCTGAGGTGGCGTCGTTGCTGCTTGACGAGTTCGTCAAGGCTGCGCTCGAGCACGTCCTCCTCGAGGTGGTCGAGTCGCATGAAGAAGTCAAGCCCTGCCGGGTAGTACCCGTTATTCCTCGCCGTCGCGATGCCGTAGGCGAACTGCTCGCGCGCAACGCCATAGTTGTGCCAGTACTCCCGTTGCTGCATGACGCTCCGGCGCTTGTGCCCGTTATTGCCGTGGGATACCTCGATGAGTGTGAACCCGCCAAACCTGTTCGCGTCCGCGATCGCCTGCTCAATGAGTTGTTTGTCTTTCCACTGCTTTGTGGGCAGGCCCATCTCTTCTGGTTTGCTCTTGAGAGATTTAAACTTTTAGCCTCTTTTTGAGCTCTCTGTAATCGTTGAGAGTTGTTTATAAATAGCAAAATTAAACATAGCAAAAACCACAAGGTTTAAATATATCTTTGTATACAAATATACTTATTAGTATATTTAGAGCTTAAAATCCTTTGAATTTGCTGCTTTATGCTGCTTTACTAAGGCGAGCCGACCGAGGAACCCGAAATGACAGACGAGCGTTGTATGCCGGACCTGTACCACTACAATGGGTTGTGCTTCAACAAGCGGCGGGTACCCGAAGGGAGAATCGCCATCCCTATCAGCCAGTGCGAAGCTTTCGACAAGCAAGAGAAAGCAGTCAGCACAATCATCAGCACGAAGAAGCGCTCACGCTAGCCTTTGCGTTTCTACGCCAAACCACCCCCTGCAAAGGCTCGTTCACCGCCGGGGCTCACGCCCCGGCTCCCTTCTCGTCAACAACCAACAATCCTCGTCGCCGCACCAGCAACCTCTTGCTTGGCCTTATGTCTGTAATGCGCGGAGCTGCTCGACTGGCCCGAACTTGATGCACGAACCTTCAATAACGCCAAAAGCAGTGAACCCATCGAAAGAGGAGAGTAAAGGCCCGAGCGGCTCTTCACGCAAGACATCGATGCCGCTGGCGTGCGGCGTAAACGCGGGCGTGACAATACAGGTCTTCTCACCCAGCTTCCCAACGAGAAAACATTTCAGAGACTCAACACGCACGCCATCACTGAGGCGGAGCGCGGGGTGCTCGTGACCACACACGATGGTGTGCACACCCGCGAGTTGCTCATGACGCAAGGCTTTCTTCTCGACGAGCTCCTCAAGCGTTGCATCGCCGTGCACGACGAGCGTGTCACCAATGATTGCTGCAGGCTCGAGCGCGAGACCGACGCGTCGAAGAATCGGTGCGAGCAGCGTGTCATGATTGCCGCCAATGATGCGCACTGTTGTCATTTTTTTGAGTGCTGAGATGAGCCCCGTCACGTCACTCCACTCCTGCTCTGAAATGCGGCCGAAGGCGTGCTTCACGTCTCCATTGATGATGACGCACGAGGGGTTGTGGCGCTCGATGAGCCTCCGCAACTCTGCCTGGAGGTAGGCTCGTTGCTCGTTAAGGAGCAGGACGCCCTCCTCCCTGCTCTCCTCCTCGTACCCGATGTGCAGGTCGGACACGACGAGCGACCGCGACTCCTCAAGAAAGAGGGCTGAGCCGTCAGCGAGGAACCCTGGCAGGAGCTCTGCGGGTGTACGGGTGCACATGTGCGCTGCAGAATGAGCACTCCTTAATAAGCCTCGCCATAGCGCCATGATTAATCTAATCTAACTCGTATCTAACTCGTTACGATTACTCTTAACATTACTGCGCTTTACTTGTACTTTTACTCTTGCTTCTCTGCTCGCGGGGCGTCATCGCGGAGGATGCTCTGGCAGTACTGGCACAACTCTAACGAGCCAAAAAATGTCGTACACTGGTGATTGCACTGTAAGGTCATACAATCAAGAATGGCCTGCCCCTTCATCTGTTTTTCGTTTGCAAAGGCCTGCAAAGGCCTCATTGTTGGTTCGCTTGTTCGCTAGGTCGCGTCCGCCCAGGTTCATTATAACCAATTTCTGTTATACCTGTGCTGAAAGAGCGAAATCTTTTTAAAAGACGTTTAGAAAATCGAGGCTGGGTGTTCAGGGAGTCCCCTGAAGAGAGGTGTTGGGTTGACAGCGATTCGGTTCATCGGGGTGTGTCTTTTCGTCGCCGCTTTCTCGTCCTTGCTCGTTGCTGGCGCGCCGACTGGTGCATCAACAGTGAGTGGCACGCAGGAGCGCGCACCCGCCGCCGCTGCGGGAACAGAGACTATCGAAGCGGGGAATGTGACGAACACGAACCTCACCGGGAACACCATCACGACGCGATGGGCGGGCTTCTACGGTGAAGTGAGCGGTGGCATTCTCCTCGGGGACTCAGCGAACAACATCTTCTACCAGTGGACGGTGAGCGACCCGACAGGCAGCTATGTCTTCGCGGCGAACGGCACGGTGAGTGACTGGTCCTCAGCCAATATTAAAGAAGCCAATGTCACTGACATGGCCTCTTACCTGCTCGAGTCTGCGGGCGACAACTTCACGAACACCTTCACGACGAGGCAATGGTTCAACAGCACGAGTCTCAGCATTAACAATACGTGGACTGCTACAACGTGGCAGAACGGGACGCAAACGACAAACTTCACGACCTATGCGCTCAAGACCGCTGACAACAGCACAATGATCTGGGCGGGCAGCGTCGTCTCGAATGCCGTCGCGTTTAAGAACGAGACGACAGACTACCAGATACTCGCGCCAGCCGATACGACGGCACAGACCTACTATTTCTACCTTGAGTTCAGATAAATTCCGCGCAGAGCTGCGCGCAAACCCTTTTTTTCTGTCAATATCGAAAACAATATAAATTTCTCGACCCCACTTCGAGAGGCTTCGGCCAATGTCACCAGTGAGAGAGTCAGTGTGCGCCCCCAGAGGAGCCCACACCAGAGTACTCTAGCTGGTGTGGGGTGGGGAATGAAACAGCGTGGTGTCTGGGGGCTTCTTTTTCTCCTCGTCCTTGTGAGTGCCGCAGCAGCACCCAACACGAACATCACAGGGCAAGCTCCCATCCCCCCCATAGACAAGCTCTACCCTGAAAGCATAACGCGAACGCTAACGTATTTCCAGCCTTCAGACGCGGTGACCATCAGCCAACCCCGGCGAGCACCCATCACCTTCGGCGAGCCCGTCGAATGGCAACTCCACCTCACCATAAACGGGACGAACCACACCGTCGTCTACACTACACCCCCCATCCTCGCGAGCGCCGTCACGACGACGCGGAGCACGACGTGGATCAAAGACCTCTTCTTCTGGACGCGAGCCGTAGAGCCCTACGTCAACATTACGTACACCGTCAACCTCAGCGCCAACTACTCAAGAAACTTCACGATAGAACCACCCGTGCCTTACGCGCTCTACCCCGACCACCTCAAGCTATTCATCCCCGAGCTCAGGAAACAACTCACGCTCAGGCTCACTGGAGACATTGTTCCCGAAGAGGGGGGGCCAGCCCCCCTCTCCGAGGGAACTACGAATGAAAGCGCTCGAAATGCCACGCAGAGCGCCAACACAACGAACAACACAGGAGACACTGGCGCGAGGATCCAGAAGCAACTCAGAATCGAAGGAGTAGAGAGTGAACACGGACATCTACGAGTTGAACGCGCCGACACGAACTTCCTCATCGAGGTGCAAGGCCTCGCCCCCGCAGAAGACGCGAATGTCACGTTTAACCTCTCAGCACCCCTCCCCGAGCACGTAGTTACGTACGCGTGGGATGGCGACCGGCGCATACCGATGTACATCTCTCCAGACCGGCGGCGCCTCCTCATCAAGATGAATGAGTACGAAGACGGTGTGCTCAACCACCAAGTGCAGAAGAACCTCACGCTCATCCTGCCAAACTTCACGGCGAACGTCACGCTACGAGGGAGCAACGAAGCCATCGCGGACGTTGACGGACAACGCGTCATCGTCCGAGCACAGAACGGTGAGATATCCACGGTGCGCTTCGTCGATCCACGCGCAGTCAAAGCCCCGATTCCCCACGAACGATTCTACGGGAAACTCTTCAAGATAGACCTCGCAACCACCACGGGCGCCGTAGACGTCACCGTCACGCTTGATTCCCTCCCAAAGCGATTCGAGCTCTGGAAGTACAATCCCCTAGCAAACGAGTGGTACCGCTTCCCCTTCACGCGCCTGGACTCCCGGACGCTGCGCCTCACCCTCGTCGATGGCGGGCAGGGGGATGATGACGGCGTGAAGAACGGGGTTATCAAAGACGATTTCGCTATCGTACTCGTCTCCAGCGCCGAACTCCTCGACAGCGAGCGGCAACCACTAAAGGACATCTCAGCCAATGTCACCGCGAAAGACAACCATACTGCGCACGCCGATGCAGGGGAGTACCTCCGCGTCACGTTCGAACGCCCCCTCACCAACCGCGACGACATCACCCTCTGGGCCTCTGGAACAGACGCACGCGTCATCGTCTACACAGAGAACGGGACAGAGCCCATCACCCGCTTCACGAACATCACTCCTTACGGCAAGTACCGGGCACTCCTCACCTCGCTCGCTGGTGCGCACGACACCTTTGATCTCCACGTTGCGCGGGGGGCGGTTGACGTCGACCAAGTTCTCGACCCGAACTGGTGGAACGCGTCCTGGCACAACCGTCGAGAAATCAACATCACGAACGTCGGCACAACGACGCTCACCGACTTCCCCGCCCTCCTCAACATTACGAAGCTCGCCGGGATGCAGGCAGACTATGACGACCTGCGCTTCCTCAACGGGAGCTGCACCGACCCCCATGGCGTCCTCGTAGACCATGAGTTTGACACGAAGACGGTAGACGACGTCCTCGTGTGGGTGCGCATTCCGATCTTCCCGACAACCGGTGCACAGCTCTGCATGTACTACAATAACACTGCAGCGCCCAACGGGGAGAACCGGAGTGGCGTCTGGCGCAACGGCTATGTCGGCGTCTGGCACATGACGAACACGACGGAGAGCACGAAGTTCTCACACGAGACAACCGAGAACGGGACGGTAACCAGGACTGCCAACGGCATGATTGGCGGCGCGTACAGTTTTGACGGGACGAATGATTGGTTGCAAGTAACGGACCATGACTGGCTCACTACGGGCAACTACCTGACTGTTGAGGCGTGGGTCTACGATACTGCGGGAGACACAAATCCCCGTGGCATCGTGAGCAAGCGCGTCACGTCAGGGAGCAACGAGGAATACTCGCTCTTCAAGTACACTACTGAGTACCTCTTCCTGGACATCAGCGGTGAGCGGAATAATGATGCAACCTCACTCATAACGAATGGCGAATGGCTCTCCATCGCCGCAGTCTTTGACGGCACGCTCGCGTCCGCAGAACGCATGAAAGTCTACTTCAATGCGTCGCTTGACGCCACGCTCACCTACACCACCTCGGGCATGACCAACCAAGGAGCTGATGTGTTCATCGGCATCCTCAACGCGAACTACGGCAATAGCTGGCAAGGCCGCATTGACGAGGTGCGCATCAGCAACACGACGCGGAGCGCGGACTGGCTCAACCAGACCTTCGAGCTCATCACCAACCAGGCTGCTATCGTCACGTTCGGTGCAGTTGAGCTCGGTCCGGGCACGCTCAACATCACCTTCGATGAACCCGCGCATCTCGCTGAACTCACGAGGAACACGGGGACGACGATGAATGGCACGGTCCTGTGCGCGCACGGGGACTGCGGGAACGTCACCGTCGTGTACCAGTACTTCTCCACGAGCTCACCACTGAGCACGTTCGTTGACAACACGAGCACTGAATTCCAGAACATGACGAGCGCAGAGAACATCACGCTTGGATCATCACTGACTCTGCGCCCCAACACTGCTTCGGCGCCCGCTGACTGGTGGAACGCGAGCTGGTCGTACCGCAGAACGATCAACATCACGAACCCCCACAGCCAGAACCTGACAGACTTCCCAGCATACGTGTATGTCACGAAAGCAACCGCGATGCAGGCAGACTATGACGACCTGCGCTTCCTCAATGCGAGCTGTGGCGCATCGGGAGGCGACGTCCTGAACCACGAGATTGAGAGTGCAGACTCCGCAGGCGCGCATGTCTGGGTGCGCATCCCCAACCTCCATAACGGCACGAACCAGCTCTGCCTCTACTACGGGAATAGCACGGTGGCGAGCAACGAGAACAAGAGCGGCGTGTGGCGAGACAACTACATGGGTGTCTGGCACCTGACGAACACGAGCGACAGCACAGCGAACAATAATGACGGCACGGTGAATGGCGGAGCGACGACTGCCTCTGGCTTCGTGGGCGGCGCGTACAGCTTTGATGGAACGAATGATTGGATTCAAGTTGCTGATGCCGCTTCGCTGACGGCGAACCAGCACCTGACTATCGAGAGCTGGGTTTATGATACTGCGGGAGATGCGCAGCCACGCGGCATCGTGAGCAAGCGTGTCTCTTCAGCGAGCGGCGAGGAATACTACACCTTCAAGTACACAGGGGAGGATTTCTACCTCGACCTCATGAATGACCGCGACGCTGACACCGTCCCCATAACGGCCAATGAATGGTGGTATATCACCTCGACGTTCGACGGGACGCTCGCCTCAGCCAACAGGGCGGCCGTCTACTATAACGGGAGCTTCAGCACCTACATGGCCAAAGCGTTCACAAGTTTTACCGACCAGGCGAGTGACCTGCACATCGGCATCCTCAACGCGAACTATGGGGCTGGCTGGCAGGGGCGCATCGACGAAGTGCGCCTCAGCAATGTCACGCGCAGCAACGCCTACATCAATGAGACCTACATCCTCATGGCTGCACAGGCGAGCTTCGTCTCGTTCGAGCCAGAAGAGCACCTCCCCTACACGCCGAGTGGTACCTACACGTCAAAAGTGTTCGACACCGGCTTCGACAGCATTCAGTTCGAGAACATGAGCTGGAGCGGCGTGACGAACGCGACGAGCAACTTCACCGTCTTCGTGCGCACCGCGCCAAGCCTCACCAGCCTCTGGTGGAACACGAGCTACGCCAGACGGGTGGAAATCAATGTCACGAACACCGCCGAAGACCTCTACGAGTACCAAGTGCTCGTCGAGAAAAACCTGAGCGCTGAGTACCTGCTCGGGAACATTACTGAGGACTGCGCTGACGTCCGCTTCACGTGGCTCAATAGCACATCGAACGCGCAGGAAACAGTGCCTTTCTACACGGACGTGTGCAACCTCACCGCGACCGACAACGCGACGTTCTGGGTGAAGATCCCCTTCCTCGAGAACGACACGACAACGAAGATCTACCTCTACTATGGCAGTCCCGGCGCGCCAAACCCGAGCAATATCACGCAAACATTCACTTACGACTCGCCAAGGCGTGTCGCGTACATCGTGAACAACCAGAGCGTAAGTAGCGGCCTCCGGCTCACAAGCCTCATGGACGGGAACACCATCGTCGTTGGCACAACAACTTATGCAATGGATCGGCTCGACCAGCAGACGATTATCAGTGGCATCGACGTTGACACCGCAATCAACGCGACGAAGCCCTTCCAAGCGGAGGGCGGCGGCGACACTGACAGTGAGGTTGTGCCCGTGAGCTGGGCAGGCACGACCTTCTACTATGCTGGAATGCGTGATAGTGCCGACGAGCTCTGCTACCTCTCACCGTGGGGCACGGCAACAGTGGACGTCTATAATGCGGGGTCCCTCGTGGCCACGCACACCGTCACCGCGAAAGGCCTCTGTGACCAGCGAGACTTCACGAATGGCCGCACGGCTCGTATAGAGAGCGACATCCCCATCCTCATCGCCCACCTCGGGCCCGGGCAGGGAAGGGATAGCTGGGCTTTCTACCCCGCGACGACGGAGCCCCTCTGGGGAGCGTCAGTCTCAACAGCAGGGTTCGTCGCTGCGGGCGCGAATGGCGCGAGCATTACCTGCGAGGGGCATAATAAGAGCCAAGGAACCGCGAGCGTGGGAACGGATAACGACTACAACTGTGCCACCCCGCTCTCAAACGCGAACAACAACGGCGGCCTTGCAGAGGCGTGGCGTGTCACCTCAAGCGATTATCCCATCGGAGCCATCCAGCAGGCTGACGGCGACGGCGCCGACTCGAGCGTCCTCGTCCCGAGAAAAGAGATGGGCACGCTCTTCGGGAGCGCCCAGAGCATCGAGTACTTTGCAGCAGTCTCTCCCTACAACGGGACGAACTGCACCCTCTATGACAGCGGGGGAAAGTTCGCGAGTGACGTCACCGACGGGAACGGCACGGCAGGCATATTCAAACTCTGTATTGGCTGCGGGGGAACAGCAGACATTAGTTCCGGCCCCTGGTACGCCGTGTGCAGTGCACCTGTTTGGCCGTACTATGAAGAGGGGTCGACCGAGGACGAAACAGGGTTGCTAGGCGAGAAACAAATGCGCCAGTACACCTATCCCGAGCCCACGCTCAGCGTGGGGAAAGCAAAGAACTACACCGCCGTCGTGAACAACTTCAACGACCTCTCATGGACTGCGTGGTACCAGCAGCTCAACGGCACAGCTATCCCCGCGCCCGACGGGCGTTACATCCAATACCGCGCAGACTTCGTCACCGCTGATACCAACGAGACTCCCCGGCTTGATGATATCACTATCGGGTACTTCGTCACAGCAACAGACTGGGTAGACATGGCCTCCTCAGGCACACTCTTCACAACCACGAATCCTTACGAGTGCGGCGTCATGCTCGCCGGCGCAACATGCACGCCCTCCCGCACCGTCGTCCCGCGGAGCACGGGGAACTTCTCGCTCCGCCTCACCGCGAGCTCGAACGAAACCGATATTCCCAGCGTCACGACGCTCGAACACAACATCTCTGTCTGGCTACAACCCGTGCTCTCCACGTTCACGTCCAGCGAGGACCCCATCGTGAATGGCTCATCCACCGTCCTCTCCGTGACGCTCTACGACGACACAGGCCAGCCCCTCAGCGGCTACACCATCAACTTCACCGACATGACGGGGAACGGGAGCGTCATCAAGATAGGGACGAACACGACGGATGCGAGCGGCGTCGCCACCATAACGTACACCCCACCCGATAATACGTTGCTGCAGACCCACACGCTCAACGCGAGCTATGCCGGCAACCCTAGCATCTACTACCGCCCAGCTGACATCACGACTGACGTCCTCGTCACGTCACAACCAAACATCTCGAGCATCACTATCAGCCCCTCCGCGACGGGCTTCGGTCTGAACATCACGATCACCGCAACCATCACGGACAACGTCGGCCTCGACACCTACCGCATCAACTATACAGATGAGAGCGGCACCTCCACGCTCGCGCCACTCACCGCGATCGGCGGCAACCAGTACCAGTACGTCTTCAACGATTCGTGGCTCGTCCAGGACTACACGTTCCACATCATCGCGAACAACACTGATGGCATCTCGACCACCTCTGGTGAAGAAGTCTTCAGCATCGCGGCGCAGGCAAACGTGAGTTTCACGACAGCGCGCGCCGCGTACGCGAACAACAAAGTAGTGTACTTGGACATCTCAACAAACTGGTTCTACACTGGCTGGTCGCGGCGCATCCCGTTCACTATCGAGAACACCGCCGAAGACCTCTACGAGTACCAAGTATACTTGAACGCCTCCTTGAGTGACGAGTACTTGAACGGGCGCATCCAAGAAGGCTGTGCCGACGCGCGCTTCACGTGGTACAATACGAGCAGCGCCCAAGAAGAGGCCATCGACTACGTCATCGACGTATGCAATCTCTCGCAGTCGGGCACCGCGACGTTCTGGGCGAAAGTGCCCCTGATGCTCAACAACACAAACACCACCGTCTACCTCTACTACGGCAACAGCACAGCGACTGATGCGGGCAACATGACCGCCACGTTCTCCTACCGCCAGCCACGCACGGTCGCTTACGTCGTGAGTGACCGGATGGTCTCGACGAACCTCGACCTCGTGAGCTACGAGGACGGGAATACGATACTCGTTGACGCAACGTCCTACAGCCTCAACAACCTCCAGAGCCAGACGAACCTCGGAGGGAACTCCCGCGGCACCGTCATCAACGCGAC
>RFKA01000074.1 GCA_003694385.1 Candidatus Woesearchaeota archaeon
CAAGCACGTAGCACCCCTCGCCATCACGCGGATAACTTTATAAGAGTCCCCTTCTCCACGCAATTGGGTGTTAGGTGTGCGTTTCGTCCTGCTCGTGCTTGTGCTCCTCCTTGCTCATAGCGTCTTAGCTGTGAGTAATGCTTCAGTAAGTAATTTCACCCAGGAGGGGAATTACTCGTGGAACGCGACGAGCATTTCGGGGACACAAGTTTCGGGGAACATTACACACACGTCATTGTTCCTGAACAGCACGACGTACCGCTGGGCAGGCATTTCCGGGAACGTTTCGGGCAATATCGTCCTTGGCGATGCGGGCGCGAATGCATTGTTTACCTGGTCTTCGAGCGGTATACTCGTCTACGCGAGCGAAGCCCAGCCAGACTGGAACTCCGTTGTTGATGCCACGAAAGACGACGTTGTCAGCAGCTACCCGTTCCTTGGTGAGGGCGCTCCGGACAACTACACGGGAACATTCACTGGCGCACCAGAGGACATCTCTTCAATCACCTTCAGCATCACGAGCGACTATGCACCCGCCCTCTCCAACGGCGGCACCCCCTGGAAGACATACAGCCTCAGTGATGGTGTCAACATTATCTTTGCGGGCCGTGTCAAGGCGGGTGGCGACTTTAACTACCGCGGGCGCATCACCGATTTTCAGATGATTCTGCCGGAGAACGGTCAAGACACTAATCCCACGACCTACAACCTCTACGTCGAACTCGCGTAGCGTAAAACTCGTAGCGTAAACTAGAAAAAGGCTTCTTCTGTTGAGCGGGTGATGAACGTCACGTTCAATGCTTCAGCGGTGCCAACACAGTTGAGTGTCCGTACAGCGGTCGACGTCCTGCCAACGCTTGCCCTCTTCGTCGGGGGTATCGTCCTCTACAGCGTGTTCATCTTCAAATTCTACCGTCTCCTCGCAGAGCGTGACGTCCTGAAACTCGACCTTGGGCAGTACAACACCTCTACGCACGCCGTGTTCAGGAAGGTGTTCGCAGTGTTCTTCTACATTCTCGAGTACCTGCTCTTCATTCCCCTCCTAAGCTTTTTCTGGTTCGCCGTGCTCACTGTTCTCCTCTCCTTCTTGTCACGGCAGGACTCCGGGACGATTATGCTTGTCTCTTTCGCCATCATCGCCGCTGTGCGCGTGACGGCCTACTATACTGAGGATCTCTCGCGTGACCTCGCGAAGATGCTGCCTTTCGCTCTCCTCGCCGTCTTCCTCGTCGACATGAACTACATCGACATCGCCACCTCCTTCTCCGCTCTCAAAGAAATCACCTCCTCTCTTGAGACGCTCGTGTACTACTTCCTCTTCGTCGTTGTGCTCGAGTTCGTGATGCGCATCATCGCCTTTGTGTCCGCTTCGAAGGAGCCGCCGGAGAGCAAGTGAACTCTTGGCTGGAAAAACCGCCTGACTGTATAGTAGTGAGTTGTTGTAGGAGAACGGCTTGAAAGATGATGACCATAGAAGGTGTCTTTGCGAAAGCCTTCGGAGGGATTTGAACCCCCGACCTGCTGCTTACGAGGCAGCCGCTCTACCACTGAGCTACGAAGGCGGAAGCTTGCAGAGGAGAGAACGCGTTTTTAAGGATTACCCTTTGATTGCCGAGAGGAGCTCCTCTTTGCTCTTACCGCGTTGGCAGTCCTGGCAAACAGGGTGTTGCTTTCCCCGCTCGTCTTTCACAACCGTACCGAGAAGCTTGTTCAGGAATGTGTGCTCAATCTTCTTCTTGCAGATGCTACACTTCACCATAGATTTCGCCATAGATTGCACCGTCGTCTGGGACCACTCACGGCTTTTTATTGCTTTCTCACAGCCATAAGCCATTCGCGAGCAGGAAGAAAATGAGCGCGATGCACGCCGTGACGCTCCCTGCATACCAAGCCTTACTCCACCCAAGCACTTTCGCTCCATCGAAGGGGCCGAGAGGGATGAGGTTGAAAACTGCGATGAGCACATTGATGCTCGACCCGAAGCTTAGCACGCGTTCCACGGGCGGATACTGTACGAACAGCCATAAGCCGAAGAACATGAGTGCGAGCAGAAAATTGCTCATCGGCCCCGCGAGTGCGACCCGCCCGCGCTTCTCGTGGTCACGTAGGTGATGGATATGGACGGCTCCAGGCGCCGCGAAGAGGAATCCGAAGAGCGCGAGGAGCACGCCAACGAGGAGCATAGTATTGTCGGCGACGAACTCCGCGTGCGCGCCATAGCGCTGCGCAAGCCACTTATGCGCGACCTCGTGGAGTACCACGCCAAGGCCGACAGTGAAGAGCGCAATGAGCAAAGGTGTCATGAGAAATGCTGCCCCGCCTAACGCCTCTGCATCGTGCTGGATGAGAACGATGCTCACTGCGAGACTGACGAGCAACCACATTTTCAGGAGGGTGCGTCGCTCGTGAGGCATGAAATGCATAGCTTATGATGAGGCAAAGACATTTATAAAATCTCTCTTATCTACTAGAGAATAACAAATTTAAAGCTCGCGTGGTTCTTGTTCTCTATGCGTTTTGTCATCGCCTATGCTCTCGCCATCCTGTTCACACTCAACCTCCTCTTGAGTCACCAACTCCTCACAGGCTTCCTGCTCGCGCTCACACTGCTCTGGCTGCTCATTTTGCACTGGCATACCCTCGTCTGGCGGAGCGCCGACTACCAGGGCATGCTATTCATCATCCTCAGCGGCATTTTCATCATTCTCATAACAGTATTCCCGGTCAGCTTCTGGACTAGTGCCTTCGGAGCACTGCTCATTCTCGACGCACTCTTCTTGCTCGTGCACCGCTTCGTCGCGCTCCGGCGCGTACAGACACTCTTCGACCGCTTCGCGAACGGCCAAGCAGAGCCCCGCGTGGAGCGCTTGGTGCGCGAAGAAGAGCCCACGCTCGTCGTCGCCACCCAAGGGGGCACGACGTATCACCGCGCGGATTGCCGTTTGCTCGGTACGAAGAACGTCGTGCAGCTCAGCGTGAAAGAGGCAGCAGTGTATGGGCTCAAGCCGTGTACCACGTGCAAGCCCTAGCGAAAGAACCGGCAGACCTTCTCCACTTGCGGCGCGCGGAGGCGAATGCTGTGGCCCTGCCGGAGCTCTTGCAATGCAGTCGTGATACCCGCATCCTGCGCAGCGCGCACGAACCGCCTGCTCTGCGCGATGCTCACGACGGGGTCGTTCCGCGAGTGGAAAATCAGGAGCTGCTTTCCAGCGAGGGCACGCAGGCGCGCCATACCGTCCCCGATGAGTTCATCACGGACGAGCCGCCCATATGAAGAGCTGTTGAACCGGTACGCGTTTGGCCACGCGCGGACGAGTACGCGCGCGTGCGCTTCATGGCTCTCCGGGCCCCCGAGCGCTGCAAAACTGATGACTGGTGCGAGCAAGACTGCTTTCTTCACCTTGATTGCTGGTTTCTTCAGGGCTTGGAGCGCGACGAGGCCTCCAAAACTACTCCCCACGAGGAAGATGTTGCGCACATTGAGCCGGACACGCGTCCCCCCGAAGAGCTCTGTGAAACCCCCACGACGGAGCATGCGGAGCACCGCTTGCACATCAGCAACAGGGGTTCGTTCGAGGAAACGCCCGGCGCTCTCCCACGTGCCGCGATAACGCAGCGCAACGCCGACGTAACCTCGCGCTTGGAGCTGCTTGAGAAGGCGTGGGTAGTGAGGACTGCTCGGCAGGCCCGGACAGTAGACAACTGCGTCATGGACGCGCGCGTGCTTATCGGGGACGCCGAGCTCAAAGAACACGCCTTCTGTCTGGCCGCGAAAAGGGTACTCAGCCATACAACCACCTCCGCGCACGGCGCTCTTCAGCAAACACGCGTCTCGAAGAGGTCATCAGTACGCCTCCAGCGTTGCTTGTCCTTTGTCGTGGCGCTCATGCCGCTTCGGTGGACGCACTTCGGCCCACGCATAGCCGTACTTCTTCAGGAGCTCGAGTGCATTCGCCGTTACTTTCGGCGCAGCCATCACTCCCTTCACGCGCTTTGTGCCCCTGAGCTCCTTGACGCGTTTCACATAGCGGTGGAGTTGCGACACAGCTGCGAGTCCCGCAGCATAGCGCTTGCACTCGACCACGACGAGATTGCCTTTACCGTCGTGCCCGAAGACATCAATGAACCCGACGTCTGTCTGCTCTTCCCGAGCGAGCGGCTTGAAGTCTGACGCGACGAGCGAGGGATTGTCGCGCAGCATATCACTCATATCCGCCTCGCTCCCTACGAGTGTCTGCTTCTGCCCATCCTCGAGGCGTCGCCGGAAACAATCATAGACGCGAAAGAGGACAATCTCGATGAACTCTTTCGCGAATTTCCCCATGAGCACCAAGTGCTGTCCCCGTCGTTCAAGAGCGAGCTGCGCTCCCGCTTTCAAGTAATTAATCGGGTTGCCGTGCTCTGGCTGATGCACGAGCAGCACCCCGTCCTGTTTCATAATGATGAGGCGGTCACCCCGCGGAAGGAAAGCCTCTGCCCGGCCAGAGTACGTGACGTGGCAGTGGCACGTGAAGGCGAGGAGCTCATGCCCTCTCCGCGCCGACGAGAACATGTCCCTGAATGTATTGAGCTCCATACGTCGGCGGAGCGCGCCGCAACTTAAAAAAGTCATCCCCGCGCGATGCCGCGCAAGATTTATATACCGTTGCGTGGCCGCCACAGGTATGACTGTGTGCTCTCACCTCTTACGCTCTCACCTCTTACGCTCTCACCTCTTACGCTCCCTCCTCTTGCTCCTCCCCTTGCTCCTCCTCTTCGCTGCGTGCCAGCAAGGCCCCACGGTTGTGTGTGAGAAGCCCTACATCCTTGTCGGCGACTCATGCTGCCTCGACAAGAACGACGACGCAATTTGTGATAGTGATGTGAGTGGTTTGTGTGATCGCGAGTGCCCGGAGCTCGACTGCACGAAGTGCCCGGCCCAAGTCATCGAGCGGAACGTGACTGAGGTTGTCACGAAATACATCTGCCAGAAGACAGGGGCCGTCGTCGCGACAATCGAGGAGTGCCGTGGTAATAATCTCGCGGCGGAGTTTACGCCTGTGACGACGAACGAGGAGAACACGCCAATCGACGAGCTCTCGCTGCGCCCCGCGTGCCGCGACGGCCACAATGCCGTCGAGATTCACTATACGCTTGCCGATGAGCCCGATGGCTTCACCGTCGAAATCAAGGATGACCCCGCGGCCGAATGGACTGCAGTGTACACCACGGTGACTGATGAGCTCGAGGGCTACTTCTACGGCGGCATCTGTGAGAACAAGTGCACAGACCTCGTGCAGTTCTTCCTGCAACCAGATGATGCGTACCTCGTCCGCGTGCGCTTTGATTTCACGAGTACAGAAGGGCGTGAGTTCCTGAGCAATGAGCACGTCGTTGACACAACTGAGGAGAGCGCCTACCGGACGAAGTTCTGCTAGCGGATTCGCTTTTATTTAGGAAGAGAGCAGGGTGTGCGCGTTGTGGGCTCTGTTAGCTGCTCGCTAGACCCACTGGTTGAGTTTCGTCTGGCTCTTGAGCTTCCTGAGGAGTTTGCTCTTCGCGAGCACACCACGGCAGTCGACGAAGTATTGCCGACAGTAGTCGAGGACGAAGCGGAGCATGTGGGCGCGGTCGGGAAAGGTTCTCGGCGCGCTTTGCATCGCTTTCCGGACAGCTTCGCGGACAACCCAGACGCCGAGCGGCACGGAGTACTCCTGTGTCACGAAGCGGAGCGCGAGGACCGCGGCCTGTCGCCGCCGGCGAGCGAGTGCTTCGAGGATGGCGAGGCGCGCCGCGTAGTACCCCCCAGCAGTTTCTTCCGCATAGGATTTCCTTCCTTCGTAAGGCTCGTAGTCAGTTTCCCACGCTTCGTTGCCAATCGCCTTGAGCCGGGGGAGGTAGCCCTCGAAGAGCTCGTAGCTCCAGACGTCGTCGAAGAGCATGATGACATACTCGTTGCCGAGGTAGCCCCCCGTGTGGACTGTACAGTTGCCTTCAGGGAACCGCTTGAGGTGCGCGATGAGCTGTTTCCCGACTGTGTCATCAACGGCAGTGATGCTCCACCGCGTCGGGACGAGCTTGCGCTGGGCGCGTACGCCAAGGTTGCCTATGCTCAGGAGCCGCGTCAGCCTGTGCTCGTCGACGCCGCGCTTGTACAGCGTGGCAATCCCTGACGCAGCTTTCAGGTCCGTGTCGTCGACGACGCGCTCGACACGCTGGTCTGTGGCGACGTTGCTCGTGAAGCGAGCCCTCACTAATGGCACATTGGGTCCGTGCGGCTGCGCGTCCTGTGTGAACGTGGTGCGAAATGACGGTTTCTTCTTGAGGCTGAGCTCGATGTCAGCGGGGCGCTTTGCCATGCTCACCTCTTGCGCCATCGCAGTGAGGCGCTCGCTGAAACGCTTAATGTGTTGGTTATAGGTGCTATTGATGAGGCTTGCGCGCAAGCCGACAATGTGTGGGATCTGGCGGTTCTCCCTGCTCCACTTGAGCGGTTCGTCGTGCTCAGTGTACTGCTCGACATTCAGGAAACCGACATTGACGCGCGGATAACCATGTGTCCCGACGAAGATATTCGGGCTCTGCGCTGTGTACTCTTGCTTCGCCGTGATTTTGCGCAGCGCGATGAGTTTGAATGCGAGCGGGCAGCGCCGGTAGTCATGGTATGGACTCGAGCAGAAGATGCAGTGTGGTCGGTGAGTGGGCTTGCCTGGCACGCTTGACGGAGCGGGGTGCCGCTTTTATGGATTACTCGTGATGTCTTGTGTCTGCACGAGGACCTTTTGCCTGTACGCTCTCGATTCTCTGCTCAGCGGTGCAGCGCTCCTCACGCGCCCCGGCCCGGCATTATACGCAGTAACAGCTTTTTTCGCATCGTAATCGAAATAATCCATGAGCCAGGCGAGGTAGTACGTGCCCGCATCAATGTTTATCTCGGGGTCGCGTATCGCTTTCTGTGGTTCTTTTTGTGCCCACTCGCGCCGGGGGTGCCGGGACGCACGCAGGTACTGCTTGAAGGTGCCGCGCATGAGTTGCATGAGGCCGATCGCGCCAGCGTGTGACTTTGCTTGTGGGTCGTTCTCACTCTCCACGCGTTTGATTGCGTGGACGAGGACCGGACTGAGAAAACGGCCGTTCCGTAGTGGGTAGCGCTTAATTGCTTCCCCGACGAATGCGGCGAAGGGTTCGTCAGCAGTTTCCTTGATGAGCCGGTCGAGGAGTGGCTTAGTAACCATGAACTGGTTTCGTGTTTGTGCAATAATGGTGTCTGTCGTCCTGCTGAGCCAGCGCGTCCATCCATCAGCGAACACTTCCGCGATGCCCGCTTCTCCATTATTGCTCACTGAGCGGAGGTCGAGGAATGCCTCATTCACCGTCTCATAGCGTCGTGGATTGAAGGCGCGGTAGGGGAGTGTTGGGTGGAGTTCTTCAGGGATGCGGTGAATGATTGCGCCCTCGTCCGCGAGCGGGTACGCCGATTTCAGTTCTTTGAACGCGCCGAGTTGAATGTAGATGCCCGGGGCAACACGCCGGGCTTGGTGCCGTTCACCAACAATCGTCTTCTGCCACTCGACAATTCCGTCTTCGACGTGCACGATCGCGAAGTCCCTGTCGCGCGGCACGCTTGGATACGCGCGGCGGATGTTCTCTAGTGTGGCTGCTGCGGTCTCAGCATTAATGTAGCTCCCCTTGAACAGCACATGGTACCGTCCGTCCTTTGCCCTATACGGTGCTGCTTCGATACCCCACTGTTCAGCGGCCCGGACTTGTTCGAGTGCACGCTCCCTCCGCAGACAGACCTCCATACGGATATAGTAGCCATCATCCCATTCTTCTTTTCTGAAGCCGCAGCCAGTGGCGAAGGCGAGTGCGGCGAGGCTCGCCGTCTGGAGGAATGTGCGGCGTTTGCCTCGCGCCTCTTCGACGACGGGCGCGAAGTCCGTGATGAGCAGGCGGAGATGCCTGTTAAATTCCCGTGCGAATTGCGCAGTGAACGTCGTCTTTGCCTGTGCACTCCACCCGCGCCGCCACGCATTCTTGAGCTGCTCCAGCTTCTCAATTTGTTCCTCAAACCATTTGATGTACTCGTCACGCCACAACTCAGGAAACAGCTCGTGTCCCTCTGGGCTCTCGATAATACTCTTGATATTCCTGAGCGCCTGGCGAAGCTTTCTGAGTTTGCCGAAGCGGATGACGCTGTGCCATCTCAACGAGCCTTCAGTCTCAGGGAGCAGGTTCTCTCTGAGCGTGTTGAGCGGCTTCTCGAGTTTGAGCGCGGTGCTACTCAGGCTCTTCATGGGGTTAGGCCCTCCCGTTCGGCTCGGTGCTTGATATCTTCAATCCTTTCTGGCACCTGCTTGATATAGCGTTGCGTTTCTGCAGGGAGTGCCCGTTTTCCCGCTTTGGCGGCGTCGACTGCCCCTTCTCCTGCATTGTATGCTGCGAGCGCGTCGGTTACTTTGCCCTGGAAACGGTGGAGCTGGTAGCTCAGATAGGCTGTGCCCATGAAGATGTTGTTCCTGGGCTCGAACCAGTTGTCTTTGAAGCTCTGAATGAGCCCGGCCTTGTTCTCCCAGTGGGGCAGGTGTCCGAGATAGAATTGCGGGTGCTTCTGGACTGCTTTCCACGTCGTCGGTGTGAGCTGCATGAGGCCGAGGGCCGCCGCGTGCGATACCGCTTCGGGGTTGTAGAGGCTTTCCTGTTCCATCACTGCCATGATGAGCCACTTGTCGACGTGTTTGCGCATCCACCAATGGTTGTTGTGGCGGCAGCCCCTGAATGTTCTCGCCGCTTCTTCTGCGAGTCTATAGTACTGCTTGAACATGTGCGTGCGTGCGCGTCGAAGCTTCCTGTCATCACGTAGCGTAGCGTACGCAGCAGCGATACCCTTGGTGCGCTCACGGAGCTCTTCCGCGACCCCTGGCGGCCAGAGCGTTCTGAACGTGGTTTTCCCGTGGCCGATGATGTAGAGTTTTTTGTTGTAGCCGATGCTGCGGAGCGTGTTGACCATGTCGAGGGCTTCGCCAGGGACTCCGCCGAGCGGAGCGAAGGGGAATCGTTGTGAGAGGAGAACGATGTACTGGGGGTAGGAGTGCTTCGGGAACTCGTCCCCAGTAATCGTGACGATGCGCGTGTCACTTCTTGCCTTTGTGTCAACGACGAGCGGGACAGCATCGACTTGTGACGTAGCTTCTTGCAGGAACTGCTGTATGAATTGGGCGTCGGCTATTGCTGCATCGAGGCTTCGCGTATTGGAGAACTTGATGTAGACTCCGGCAGGGAGTTCGCCCGTGATGCGTGGTCCTGTGTGTTTCGGGAGTGGTTTGTAGCTCTTCGGTTCCGGGAGGGGTTCACCGAAGATTGCCGAGAATATTTTGGGGTTACTCTTTGCGAGGAGGGAGCCCCCGATAACTGCAGCCGCGCTTGTGGCACCGGCGGTGGCGAGGATTGTCTTCAGGAACTGGCGTCTACTTGGCCTTGTGTGCTCGGCAGGAGGAGTGGCCTGGAGGTGGGCGAGCCGTTGCGTCATGTCTGCGAGCGCTTGTTCGTGCTTTTGCACTTTCTCTGAGAGTACTGCTGCGCGCTGGGCGTGCAGTGCGCCGGCGCGTTGTAGCTCTTTGAGCTGTTGTTCTTTCTCCTCCCGTTCTCGCGCGAGTGCGCGCCGCAGTTCTGCAGCTTCTCGTTGTCCGCTCTCTGAGAGTCCGCGAGCAGCGTGGAGCTGCTCTTCGAGTGCCGCGATGCGGGCGATGAGCGCCGCCTCCCGCTCCGCATCAGGTTTGTACAGGTAGCCGTCCGCCGCTATTTCGACGAGGGTGTTGAGGCGCTTGAACACTTCGGCCAAGATCTGCATGAATGAATGCACTGTTTCGGGGTTGGAATCCCACGTTCGTAAGATGTGCCGCAGTTCTTCGTGCTCTTCCTCGAACGAGCGGCGGAGACCGTCGAGCACCCCTATGAAGTAGATGAGCTCCTCATGGAGTTCGATGATCTCGAGCCGTGTATGCTCTGTTGTTGCGTCACTCATGACGTCCTCTCGGTTTGTTTCGCGGAGGATTTCTCTCACTTCGACTTCTGCGGCCGAAATAAACCTGAGGAGCTTGGCCACTTCTTGTGGGGCTGTCCGTTTCCCGTCTTCAGCGTGATGCCACCAGTGCCAGCCGCGCAACATTTGGTCGAGACGCTCATCCCATTCGCCGGCCGCTCTTAGTTCAATTTTCTTGTCTCCGAGACGCCTCCTGATTGCGAAAATCAATCTCGCAGCCTCAATCGTGTTCTTCATAATTCGCATGAGTTATCCTTGCCAAGAGTGCTTTAAAAAAGCTATGGGTGCGGCACAACAAAGCTTAAATATCGTTCTCTCTGCGGAGCGGCGTATGAGAACCGTCTTTCGTAGTATGTTCAAGGAGATTGGCGAAGAAGGGAACGAACGACTGAAAGGCAAGCAGGTCACAGTTGCAGGCCTCGGAGGCATCGGCTCGATTGTCACGAGCATCCTCGCGCGCGAAGATTTCTCTCTCCGCCTTATTGACAAGGGCCGTGTCGAGGAGGTGGACCTCAACCGTATGGGTCTCTACCAAGAAGCCGACATCACAAAATTCAAGGCGAAACAAGCCAAGACCCGCGTGGCAGAGATCAACCCCAAACTCCCGCTCAAGTGTTTCCACGAGGAGCTTGCAGAGAATAACGTCTTCCTCGTGAAGAGCGACTGCGTGATTGACTGCACGAATAATGCTGAGGCGAGCAGGCTCATCTTCTCGTACTGCCAAGGCGCGAAGATACCCCTTATCCTCGCTGCTTATGCTGGGAGCAAAGTATACCTCCTCGTCGCGACGAAGCGGCTCGCGAAGAAACACCTCGAAGCGTTTCTCGACCACCCTTCTACTGAGGACGTAGGTGCCATCAGTCCCGCGACGCATGCCGCGGCGGCAATCGCTGTCGCGCAACTCTTTAAGATACTCCTCGGCAAAGGGAAGAGCTGGCACATTGAGTTCGACACGTGGACGGGCAAGCTCAAGGAGAAACAGCTCTGATGCGGGTCGGTGTTTCGTGGCTGGTTGTGGAAAAACAATATAACTTCGCGGCCTTCCCCTGAGTGAATGGTCGTTGGAGCAATAGTTATCTCTGTCTCCATAGTGAGCCTCTTATCACTCATTGGCATCTTCTTTCTCTCGGTGCGGAAACGCACGCTCCAGGCGCTCCTCCTTGAGCTCGTCGCGTTCAGTATTGGAGCGCTCCTCGGCGGAGCATTCCTTCATCTCTTACCTGAATCGTTCGCTCTTTTTGCTGGTGCCGGGTGGCTGGTTCTTCTTGGCTTCTTCATCGGTTTCCTCCTCGAGCGCGCAGTGCACTGGCACCACTGCCACGAGCATGACTGTGAACACGCCGTCAAGCCGTTCGCGTGGGTGAACCTCGTCGGTGACGGCGTGCACAACCTGATTGATGGCGCGATTATCGCATCAGCATTTCTCGTGGATACGCACGCAGGAGTCGCCACGACAATCGCCGTTGCTCTCCACGAACTCCCGCAGGAGATTGGTGACTATGCCGTCCTCGTCCATGCAGGGCTTTCTCGCACAAAAGCACTCGCCCTTAATTTCGCTTCGGCCGCGACCGCGTTCCTCGGGGCGTTTGCTGTCATTCTCCTGAATGAACTCGCGAGCAGTTTCGTGAAGTACCTCCTCCCCATCGCTGCCGGCTTGTTTATCTATCTCGCCGCGACAGACTTGATTCCTGAGCTCCACAAGGAGAAACGCGCTGGTCGCATCATTGTGCAGCTCCTCGCAGTCATCCTTGGTCTTGGCGTGATGGCCCTGCTGTAGTTCACCGCTGGCGACATCTTTAAAAACAAAATGCTGCTCCGGCGAAGAAGTTCCTGCCGAGGTCGCATAGCCTGGTATTGCGCAGGATTGCTAAGTACCCTTGGTGCTTAGATCACCAGCATTACCGCAGACATCCTGTTCCTTCGGGAATCCTGGGTTCAAATCCCAGCCTCGGCGTTCTCCAGGGTGTGCTCCCTCTTTCGGTGTGAGCCTTGAAGGCTTCGCTCGGATGCCGCTCGCCGCGAAGCTGATTGATTGCAAGATGATGGCCTGCGGTTGCGAGTTCATAGGGCTTTACGCCTCTAAAACGGACTCAGACGACTCCGAAATCAGGCTCGTAACAGGCTTAGGAAACACATATAAATGCTCTGGCGCGCCTGCACGCTGGGGAGAGATGATGCCTAAGATAGTCTATATTGCGCACCAGATTGGTGGAGCCGTACAAGATAATGTGCGGGCAGTTCTTCGCATTTGTCGTGAACTCCATTCTCCAGAGATTATACCTTTTGCGCCATACATTGCAGCGCTCCAATACCTCAACGATGACGTTCCCGAGGATCGTTTGCTGGGCGTGACTGCGAATAGAGAGTATTTCCGGCGGCGTGTCATGGATGAGGTCTGGCTTGCGGGGCCGAGAATCTCTCCAGGCATGCGTGATGAGGTGCTCCTGAGCATCAAATACGGAATCCCTGTTGTGGCCTACAATCCGCGCTTGCAGCCATCTCTCGATGCCATCCTCCGGGAAGCAGACTTGACGTGATGTCCCCGCTTCCCGCGCGTAAGCAGCGTGGCGATGCCTCTGAGTAATGAGAACTACCACTGGGCCTGTGCAGCGCGTCGCCGACAACACTGTTTGTACTGGGCGAGCAGGCTCGGCGAGCACCGGACAAGTGGGAGTCACGTACCAATCATTCGCCTCGACAAAGCCGACTCCCACCTTCGGCTTCCACCTCTGACTCTCATCTCTGACTTCCACCTTCATATCTTTTATAAATAGTGCTTTTCCGCCCTGCACTATGACGACGTTCATCATCGCTTTTGCCGCAGGCATTCTCAGCTTCGTCAGCCCTTGCATCTTTCCACTCATTCCGGCGTTCCTCGCATACCTCGCTGGGACGACGCTCGACCAGCGGAGAAAAGCTTCCGCGTCTGCGCGCAAGAAGATACTCGTCAATACGTTGCTCTTCGTTGGTGGATTCTCTCTCGTGTTCTCACTGCTTGGCGTCGTGCTCTCAACAGTGCTTGCAGGGGCTTCTTACCACGTGCAGCGCTGGCTTGGCTACCTTGGTGGCGTCATCATCATCCTCTTTGGCCTCCACCTCACCTCGCTCCTGCGCATCCCCTGGCTTGAACAGGAGCACAAAATGAATTTTTACGGTTTCAAGCCGAGCTATATCACGAGCTTCATCTTCGGCGCGAGCTTCGCTGTCGGCTGGACGCCGTGCATCGGCCCAATCCTCGGCAGCATTCTCCTCCTCGCTGCCTCGCAGCCGGCGAGCGCGTTTGGGCTCCTCATGGCCTACTCACTCGGCCTCGCCATCCCTTTCATCCTCGTAGCGATTTTCACGGCGCAGGCCTCACAACTCATCTCGCGAGCAGGCCCAGCCTTGCGCTGGTTTGGTATCGTCGTCGGGGTGCTGCTTATCATCCTCGGCATCCTCGTGTTCACCGGCAACCTTGGTCGCGTGAGCAGCTTCATGACGCTCGGGTTCTAAAAGACAAAGAATAATAAGGGAAAGGGGAGAGGAAGCAAGTGATGCGTCGATTCATCGGGTGCCTCTTGCTTATCCTCCTGGTTGTTATGCCTGTCCTCGCGGAGGAGCTCTACGACTATGGGGGGCTCACCCTTTCGCTCTCGCTTGAGGACACGTTGACGATTCTGCGTGACGGAGCGAAGCCGCGCGTCGAGGACGTCACAGCCGAACTCTCGTGGTTCCCGCGAGCCTCGTACCGGCAAGAAGTACTCTCGCTCACGACGAAGCCGCCGGCAGAGTTCACGCCCCCAACGTACACGTTCCACTGGAAGCGGCCCCCTGTTGGCGAGCTCACGTTCGGCCTGGAGGCAACCGTGCGTACATCGAGCGAGCCGCTCGGTGTCACCGAGAAAGTGCCGTTCCCCATCAAGAGCCTCCCGAGTGACATCGCGAAGTACACGCATGAGACAGAACTCATTGACATAAATGACGCGATTAGGGCGCAAGCACTCATGCTCGCGGCGGGCAAGGATGACTTGTTCGAGGTTGTCTATGCGCTCGCGGATTGGGTGACGACGAACATTCACTACAACCTCACGACGCTCACCGCGGAGGCGACCCAGCCGAGCACGTGGGTGATGGAGATGCGTCAAGGCGTCTGTGACGAACTGACGGGGCTCTTCATTAGCATGCTCCGCAGCCTCGGTATCCCCGCACGCTTCGTGAGCGGCCTGAGCTACACGAACCTCCCTGAGTTCTCCGATCCATGGGGTGGCCACGGCTGGGCGGAGGTCTACTTCCCCGGAACGGGGTGGGTCCCCTTCGATGTCACGTACGGGACCTATGGCTTCGTCGACGCAACACATATCAAGCTCCAGGACAGCCTGGACAGCCGGACGCGCAGCCTCGACTTCCTCATGCGCGGGTACGCCGTCACCCTCAAGACCGCCAGTCTCAAGACCGCTGTTGAGGTGCTCGACAAAGAGCAAGCGGGCACACGCCACTACTCCGTCACGCTCGAGCCCTACGATGACCGTATTGGACTCGACTCGTACAATCTCATCACCGCCACCGTCACGAATAACGTGCCTGCCTACCTGAGCCTGCGCCTCACACTCGCCCAGACAAAAGACCTCGAGCTCCTCTCGAGTCCAGAGCGGAACATTCTCCTGCATCCGCGGGAAAAGCTCGCCGTGCACTGGCTCGTGAAGACCGAAGACCTCAAGAAGCACTTCATCTATCGTTTCCCCGTTAGGCTCTACGCGGGCCAGCAAGTCGTCGGCGAGACGGAGTTCTCCGTACGGGACGGCTACCAAGAGTATGACCGCGCGTTCTTCGACCGCTTCCTCGAGCAGGGAACCGCACCCCCCCTCTATGACGACGTCGAGTTCTCCTGCGTGACTGAGGGAGAGCGGCGGTACGTTGGTGGCTCGCTCACCGTGACCTGCACGCTCACGAACACGGGCTCGAAGGACCTTGGTGGCGTCACGCTCTGCCTCTCACGCTGCTCCGACGCCCTGCAGCTCCCCGCGGGAGCGGAAACGACCATCTCGGAACGCCTGACGTGTGACACGCCGGGCGCGAAGGCCGTACTCGCGACGGCGTCGAACAAGCTCATGCACACGAATGCCCTCGTCAGGTACGAGTGCTTTGATGAGGCGCGCGTTGCCATCACGAACCTCACAGTCCCAGATGCTCTCCGCTATGATGAGGAAGGAACAATTTCTTTCCGGCTCGAGCGGGTGAGTGAGAACATCCCGCAGGACCTCGTCGTCAGCATCACCCATGATAACTTCGCGCAGGAATGGTCTCTTGATGAGCTCGACCAAGCACACATCTTCTCCCTCTCATTCAAAGGCGCGAACCTTGACCCCAGCGGGAACGAGTTCGTCGTGCGGGTCTCCTATGCTGACCCGTTGGGGAAAACGTACGAGGTGAGCGAGGAGCGCTCCGTGCAGCTCCGCGATCTCACGTTGTTCCAGCGCATCTCTCTCTGGCTGCTTAATCTTCAGCGCCTCCTGTGAACTGCGCGATCGCGTCCCGGAGTGGTCCCTGGCACTGCGCGACGAGGTCTTTGAGGGCGCTCGTGTCTGCGTCCGTAACGCGGCAGTCCATCTCACTCCCGATGAGCGAATCTGCGTACTCTCGCAGTGCTGGCGGGACATCAAACTGGGTGAGTGCGAGGTGGAGCTTGCACTCACCAACTGCGCGCCCAATGATTGCGCCGTCGAGTTGGAAGCGGAGCTCGGCGCCCCGCAGCCACTCGCTATGCGAGATTGCTATTGGGCGTGGCGAGCAGGCATCATCGATGCGCGCGAGGCACGCAGGCCCCGCGCAGACGAAGCGCGGCTTGGGGAAGAACATGATGAGGAGCGTGATGGCGATGCCGGAGAGGACGATGAACGTTACAATGGTCGTGAGCAGTGGCTTCCGCTCCTCCCAGCGCTCCTTTTCAGGGTCAGGTAACGGGCGCCCCTCGGCGAGGGCGAACGCAGCGTCAACTTCGTCCTCGGCGATGTTGAGCTGCAGGAGAGCGTTTCGTATGCGCTCGCGCTCGATGCCCTGCGCTGAGTACCGCATGATGTACTCGATGAGCTGTGCGCGCGGCACGACGGTTCGCTGCGCCTCCTCTTCTCTCTCTCCACCCACGTCCTCATCTTGCGAGTTCCTCTTCAGCAGTTGCACGAGCCGCTGCTCAAACGTCTTGATATCCACGCTGCTCACCCACAACCCAGTACTTAAAAACCTGGCGCTCCATTCCGGAGTAATAACTGGCAATCAATATAAAGCTGTGCGGCCCCCTCTTCTGTATGGCCCTCGCTTGTGCAGATAACGACCTCGTCGTCCTCGAAGTGGCTGTCGAGCGCAAGTTCCACCTCGGAGAGCTCCCTTTCTTCAAGAACTATGATATTTTCAAGAAAGAAGTACGCGTCCAACGAATCGCGGGTCATACACTGAAACGGAAGCACGGCGTTATCTACACGAACGAGCCTCGCGTACTCGAAGAACTCGCGCACAGCCTTGGCGGCCAGGGCATACCAGATATCATCCGGTTCTCACACCCCGTGACGCTTCGCGAAGAGCTCCCTGATGGACAACCGCACAGCACGTACTATGCAGTCACCGAAGTGCGCCTGCCAGAGCCCTTCTTTCTCCGCATTCCTCGCCGCATCTTCTGCTCTGTTGAGCCCGCAGACTATAATGGCTACGCAGCAACGAGCCTCCACCTCGAAGAGAGCTACAAAGAAGAGACGAAGGGGCTCGCGGAGCGCCTCAAAACAGAGGCGCCGCTGCACGTCGTGCTCGGCGAGCGCCCCAGCGAGCCACTCTTGCGCTTCCGACGACTCGTCAGCCTCGATTATGACGTTGATGCGCTCCGCTGGACGAGGGAGAAGCTGCTCTGGGTGATTGCTCAGTATAAGCTCTCCACCCCGGAAACTTCTTAAACACGCCCCTCCTGCATGCCCGTATGGCAAAATCCCACCCCATCGTCCCCGACACGAGCATACTCATTGAAGGAGCACTCTCGAAGGCAATCGAGGACGGCGCGCTGAAGAAGCCCACGCTGCTCATCCATGAAGCGTCCGTTGCTGAACTCGAGCACCAGGCGAATGAAGGGAGAGAAGTGGGTTACCTCGGCCTCGACGAGCTCGGGAGGCTCCAAGCACTCGCCCTGAAGAAACGGTGCACGGTGACCTTCATAGGTGAACGCCCCGGCGATTATGATATCGCGCAAGCGCGCGCAGGCGCCATCGACGCGCTCATCCGTGATGCTGCGGCAGAGAATGGTGCCGTGCTCCACACGGCTGACGTTGTGCAGGCAACCGTGGCGCGCGCGAAAGGCTTGCCCGTTGAATTGCACGAGTTCGCCGAGGAAGGCGAGATGGGTATTGAATCGTTCTTCGACAAGCACACGATGAGCGTCCACCTCAAAGAAGGCTGCCCCGTCCACGCAAAGAAAGGCAGGCCCGGCCAGTGGGACTTCGTTACTGTGCGGAAAGAGCCATTGCAGCGCGAGGAAGTCGAGCGCTTCGCCCGCGCAATCGTCGAAGCGGCCCAGCAGCGCCGCGACGGCTTCGTCGAGATAGAGCGGCCGGGCAGCACCGTCGTGCAAGTCGGGCGCTACCGCATCGTCATCACGCGGCCACCGTTCAGCGACGGTTATGAAATCACCGCCGTCCGCCCTGTGAAGCGCCTCACGCTCGACGAGTACAAGCTCTCCCCGAAGCTCCGCGAACGCCTTAATGAGAAAGCGGAGGGCATCCTCATCGCGGGCGCGCCCGGGCACGGCAAGAGCACGTTCGCGCAAGGACTCGCTGAGCACTATGCGGCGCAGAAAAAGATTATCAAGACGGTTGAGGCGCCACGCGACCTCATCCTCAGCGAGGAGATCACGCAGTACGCGATGAGCCACGGCTCGCCCGAGGAGATTCATGACATCCTCCTCTTATCGCGACCCGACTACACCATCTTTGACGAGATGCGGAACACGGACGACTTCAAACTCTACGCGGATATGCGCCTCTCGGGCGTCGGCATGATTGGCGTCATTCACGCAACCGAGACGATTGATGCAATCCAGCGTTTCCTCGGCCGCATTGAACTCGGCGTCATCCCGCACGTGCTCGACACAGTCATCTTCATCAAGAACGGCGCGCCCGCGAACATCTACTCAGTACGCATGACCGTGAAGGTTCCGTCAGGCATGACCGAAGCAGACCTCGCGCGCCCCGTCGTCGAAGTCCTCGACTTCGAGAACAATAAACTCGAGTTCGAAATCTACACGTACGGCGAGCAAACCGTTGTCATGCCTGTGCGAGAAACCGCGGGGCAGCCAGGAATCGTGAAGCTCGCCGCCGCCGGCGTGCGCGAGTACTTCGAGCAATTCTCGAAAGATATCACTGTCGAGATGCTCGGCGCGCAGAGAGCAGCGGTGACCGTGCCCGCGAACATGATGAGCGAAATTATTGGGCGCGGCGGCGAGCGCATCAAGCAGATTGAGCAAGAACTCGGTATCGGCATCGACCTCCGGGAGGGCCCGGCCGCGCGTCGTGACGCGTGGTATGATGAGGCGCGGCGGAAGAAGGGGCGGAAAGGCCGCCGGCGCTGAACGGGTTTCTCGAGCTGGTGGCACGGGGGTGCGCGCTCCTCGGTCACAAAGTATAAAAGCGCCCTTGGACACCGTAGCTCAATGCTCAGCCTGAAAACCATCCGGGAAGAGACTGACCGCGTCCGCAAGAATATCGAGCGGAAGAAGGATGCGGCGACGCTCAAGATTCTCGACGAGCTCCTCATGAAAGACGCGGAGTGGCGCAAGCACAAAGTGGCCGCAGACAAGCTCCGTGCAGAGCGCAACAAGCTCTCGGAAGCAATCAACGCTGCAAAGAAACGCGGCGAAGACGCGACGAAACTCATCGTGCAAGCGAAGAAGATTCCTGCACAGATAAAAGCTGCCGAGGAGGCAATGGAGCGGCTCATGACTGAGGAGATCAAGCCGCGCCTCAGGAAGATACCGAACTTCATGCACCCGGACGTCCCCTACGGCAAGGACGACAGCGAGAACCCGGAAGTGAAGCGGCACGGCACGCCCCGAGCATTCACGTTCCCCGTGAAGAATCACGTGGAGCTCTGCGAAGCCCTCGGGCTCGCCGACTTCGAAGCGAGTGGCCGCACGTCAGGGAATGGCTTCTACTTCCTCAAAGGAGACCTCGCCCTCCTGAACCAAGCGCTCATCCAGTACGCGATAGGCATCATGCGCAAGCACGGCTACACCTACATCGAGCCGCCCTTAATGGTGCGCAAACGAATCCTTGATGCAGCGATGGACACCGACGGCTTCGAAGCGACCATCTACCGCATCGAGGGCGACGACCTCGCACTCATCGGCACGTCGGAACACGCCATCCTCGGCATGCTCGATGGGCAAGTGCTCCCCGAGGACGAGCTCCCCCTGAAACTCTTCGCGTACTCAATGTGCTTCCGGCAAGAAATCGGCTCGCACGGCATCAATGAGAAAGGACTGTGGCGCACCCACCAGTTCAACAAAGTCGAGATGTTCCAGTTTACAAAGCCCGAGGAGAGTTGGGACGCGTATGATGAGATGCTCTCCATCAGCGAGGAAATCATGCAAGGACTGCAGCTGCCCTACCGCGTCATCGAATGCTGCACGGGCGACCTCGCGCTCTGGAAGGCACGCAGCATGGACGTGGAAGTCTGGCGGCCGACAACGAAGAGCTACGGCGAAGTCATGTCGCTCTCGAACTGCACAGACTACCAGGCGCGCGACCTTGGCATCAAACTTCTCCGTAAGAATGGCACGCGTGAAGTCGTCCACACGCTGAACAACACTGCGCTCGCCACCTCACGTATCATGGTCGCCATCCTCGAGAACTATCAGAACGAAGACGGGAGCATAACTGTACCCGAGGCGCTCAGAGGATCCCTTGGGAGGGAACGACTTGGCACCCACTCATGAATTCTCGCGCCACCGCCACAACCCTTCTCGCAGGCAACTGAGCTACTGGAGCTCCAGCGTTAAGCCTGGTAATCGTTATCCGCACTCATACGCTTATGGCGCGCCCTTCCAACCTCATATGCCAAGCTTACGAGATTTGGAACGAGCAGCCACCCAACATCAATATCATCTATTGAACCCTTCAGACTAATCACGGACGCGACGTTCTCGACTGCTTGGTACATTGTTATCAAGTGCATGCCAACTCTGATGGGTAGTTTCGTTGCCAAATACGCAAAGTTCCCGATTCTCTCCTCTATTGACTTGTTTTGACTGAAACAGCGGTCGACGTAGGTATCATCTATCCGCTCATTGATGCATCGCAACGATGTTGGGACCGCCAAACTACCCACCACTCCTTCGATTGTACCGGTAATCTGACCAAGGATGCTGCCTAGGAAATAATAGCCTCCTGCTTTCAACCTATTAACTCTCTGTTCAGACACACGCTCTCCTCCTGACTACTTTTTTGTCACGCACGAACCCTTATAAATTATAAAGGTTACTATGGGGCTCCAGAAAAGCGTATCGTCACGAACTGC
>RFKA01000006.1 GCA_003694385.1 Candidatus Woesearchaeota archaeon
CCTGAACGGGGAACGTGTCGTTGAAGCTCGTCTCGTTGATGACGGTGCGCGCGTAGATGTCGATAGTGCTCTGGTCGTTATAGCTGGCGCGGTGATAATCCGTGTCATTCTGAGCGTAGGTGACGTTGATGACGTACTGTCCGGGGAGCTGGTTGATGGTGATGTTCCAGATGAGGCGCGCCCAGCCCGTCGCGTTCGTGAGGTTCGTGCCAACGAGGGCTCCACCGACATAGAAGGAGAGCCGCTGGTTCGCGAGGTCCTTGCTCGAGGAGTTCTGGAGGTGCGCGAGGAGCGTGATTGTGTCGTTCCGCGGCTGGTACGTGCTGCTATTCGTGAGGACTTGGTCTATCGTTGTGGTTGCATACACGCTCACGTTGAGCTCCTGGAGGCGATGGTTTGTGCCGTTGATGTTCACCGCGTAGATGTCGCTCCAGTTGTGGTGGCCGCGCCGCACGGTCGTGAAGTCGTACGTGTACGTGTCCGGGCTCGTCTCGGTTGGCGTGTAGTTCGCGCTGCTCCCAGGGTAGTTGAGCGTGTAGGTGACGCTTGTGACCGTGCTCAGCGTCTCAGTAATCTGGGCGCTCATCCGGAACGTGTCTCCAAGCGTTACTTGGGTCTGGTTCACGCTCACTGAGGAGATGACTGGGGGGCTGAGGTCGACGGTGAAGTTCACTTCTTTCTTCGCGTAGTTGGGCGCGCTGTCGTTCACGGTGAAGCGCGCCGTGTGCACGCCTTCGCTGAGCGCGGGGTGGTCGCCGCTCGCGTTGAACCAGTGGAAGAGCGTGTCGTTCACCATCGTCATGTTCGGGGCGCCATCGATGGAGACCACGCTGTCATTGAGCCGCTCGTTCACGGTGATGTCATAAGCGATATTCCCGTTCCCGTACGTCGAGTTCTCAGGGCTGTTAATGATGATTTCTGGCGGGACAGTGTCTGGCGCGAACGTGACGGTGAGCGTGAGGTCGCCGACGGAGGAGCCGATGTTCCCGCTCGAGTCGTTCGCGTACGCAGCGTGGTAGTAGAAGGTCCCGGTTGCCGAGCCGACATTAACGAGGAGGCCGTAGGTGTTGGGCTTGGCAGTGCCGTTGCAGATTGTCGCGCTGCTCATCGTCTGGTTGATCTTCAGGCCGTTCGTGTTCGTGTACTCCGCCCACGTTTCATTCAATGCGTAGTTATCGGTGACGCTCGTGACGTTCAGGCAAATGATGCTGTTCAGGGGGACGCTGGATGACTCGTTAATCCACCGCGCACCGAGTGTTGGCGTGATGTTGTCATGGACTTCGAGTTGCGTCGTGAGGTTTGTCGTGAGTGCGTACTCGCTCGTGTTGGTGTAGCCGGCGGTGTCGTTCGCGAGGAAGCGGAATGTGTAGTTTCCGAGCTGACGAAGCTCTATCGAGTTGTTGTAGTACTGCGTCCCGAGCACGAGTGTCGTCACGTTCTGTCGGGAGCCGTTCGGGTAGGTGATCTCGATGAGCACGGTATCCATGCCGCTATCGAAGTCGGTGATGCTCGCGTTCACCGTGACGTTGCTCAGCACGACGATGGGTGTTGAGTCGTTGATTTCTGCCTTCGTCACGGAGGGTGGCGTGGAGCCGTAGTCCAAGCTCTGCGCGGTGAGCCAGACGCGCCGGCCCGTCGTCCAAATAGTGTTCCCCGAGCTGCTCGAGCGCTGTACTTGGAGGCCGACGGAGTCGCCCGCGTTGAGTTCGAGAATGCACGCGGCTTGCGCGGCGCTCTCCTTGCTGTCATAGATGTTCGAACCACCATCACCACGGTTATACCCATAGCCTCGGCACGCATTCTGTTCGACATCATTGACGAGGAGCCGCGTCACGAACGAAACGCGAGTCCCTGTCGTCGTGAACGTCCTGTTCGCGTACACGGCATAACCAATGTGGTACGCGCCTGTCCGCGCGACCGTGAACCAGCTCGCGCCGGGCGTGTAGGAGAAGTCATCTCCTTCACTCTCGAGTGTGTCCCAGGTCTGGTTGAACGCAGTAGCGGTGATTGCGTCCTTGCCGACGAGGTCGTAGGCGCGGAGCGTGTCGGCGAGCGTGTCAGGGCCGAGGTACTCCATGTCAAAGTGGATGCGGTTCCCGACGATGGAGAGCGTGCCGGGGTCCGCGACGGAAGCGCGCTCGACGCGGAGCCGCACCGTGTCGCCCTTCGTGAGGTTGAGGATGGTGGATGCCGAGAGCGCCGCTTCCCTGGCCAAGTTTGATCCTCGCTGGTTGCGGTGCGACCAGCCGTAAGGAGTGTCGGCGAACGAGCCGCCGCTGGGCTTTACTTGGAGGTGCGCCGAGGCCGCGGCGCGGTTATTCGAGTTGTGGTTCACGCCAACGCCATAGTCGACGCGGTAGAGGCCTGAGCGGTTCACCGTGACTTCGCCGAGCGCCGTGCTCGTGTTGAAGATGCTGTCGTTCCGCACGCTCGTGTCATAGCTGATGGTGATGTTCGTCGTGTCATAGGTGTCCCCGCCGCCCGCCTCCCGCAGCATGATGACTTGTGGTGTCTCGACGAGCTGTATGCCGAACCAGCTCGTGCTTCGCTGGATAGCGGGGAACTGCGTTGCGACATTCGAGACGCGGCGTATGACGAGGCTGACGTTCTGGCCTGCCGTGAGGCTCAACAGGCATTCGCCGCTCGCGACGAGTTTGTTATTCGCGTTGGACCCCCTGCTATAGCCTGAGGAGTAGCACGCGTTCGTATCTGTGCCGTCAACGTAGGCGTGCACGAGTCCTTGCCACCGGCTATTCGTCGTCGCAGTATTCACTTCGACACCGTAGGTGACGCGGTAGACGCCGTCCTGTTGGACCTCGACGCTGTTGTTCTGCGCGCTCGTATGCGCGAAGGCGTTCAGGTCCACGCGGTCCTCCGTGTTCCAGTAGATGGGCTGGTCGGTCGTCTGGTTCGCGTCGCCTTCCGCGCCGCGGAGAATAACGATGGCGGGGGCGCGGCCGGCGAGGTTCCGCGCGATCTGGCTCTCGTTCCCGAACGTGATGCGCTGCTCGTGCTTGCCAGCCGTGAGGACGCGGACGACGTGGTGGCTCGTCGTGTTGCACTCGTAGTCAGGCACGCGCACAGCCCCGTCCGTGAGTCGCCGCGTAACGACTGTGTCACCGCAGCGCAACTCGTTGAACTCGAGGTCGGCCCACGTCGTATGGTTCCATGGCTCAATCGTGAGGTTCGCTTGGCCCACGGTCTCGAAGTCGACGGTCCAGAAGCCGCCAACGGTGGGGTAGCTCTGGAGCGTGAGGACGGTGAGGTCGATCTCGAAGGTCTGGTTGCTCAGGTGGGGTATCGTCCACTCGACGAGGTCGACGCGCCCGTTCCCGTTCGTATCCCTGAACGTGGCGGCGAGCTGTTTTCGTTGCCCGTTCACGAGCCAGTAGAGCCGTGCTGCGCCGCGCGGCGTTTCAGGAATAGTCGTGTTCGCGCTGATGTTCTCGTAGTGGAGCGCTGAGGCTACAGTGATGCGCTTCACGCCTTGGCGCGGAAAGTCTTCTTCGACAGTAGGGGGTGGTGTTTCGTAGATAATCGTGTAGTTGTCGGGGTAGGGGAGGATGAGCTCATCGCTTGCATTGTCGAGTCGACGCTGGGAGAGCTGCGTTTCATCTTCGCCGGTTCGCTCGTGCTTGACTTCGGCGACTCTCGCTCCGCGGGGGAGCAGGACGCGCTCCCCGTCTCTAATGACGTGGCGCCACCGTACTGGCTTCCCGAGGCGTGCAGGGAGTTGGCGCACACGGGGAGTGCTTCGCCCTGAGCGAGTCTCGAGCGTGTACGTGACATTGGCTCCGTCATGGATCCACGTAACGCGGTCGTAGAGTCCCTCGCTGTTCTTGTGGAACTCGACGGCGAAACGCGGGTCGTCATTAATGAGCTGCCGCGTCGTCCCATCATCGCGATAGAAGAGGGGTGGCTCGCGGAGGTTCGGGAGGGGAAGGTATGAACGGAGCGGCTCTTGGGGCGGGAGGCGTTCCTCATAGCCGTAGTTGCCGTGGGCGGGTACGGGTTGTGTCCAGTAAACCCTCGTGTAGCGCCCCGAGGCGTCCTGCTCGAAGGTCACGTTGGCTGCTGTATCATTATTGAGGTAGACTCGTTCGCCGTTCTCTTCATAGTAGAGGAGTGGCTCTGTTTCCAGGGCGGGGAGGTCGAGGTAGCTCCGCAAAAGCGTCCCGACCATCGAGCCAGTGAGTCGTATCATTGCTGCATGGTGTAGTTCGGGGATGGTGAGGGTGATGCTCGTTGGCGTGATTGTTGCCGGCCATTGCTGGGAAAGGGTGATGTTGAAGGGGGAAGGCAGTGGTTCGGTAAACGTGATGTTCACGTAGGTCCCATTGTAGCTCGTCAAGAAGAAGAGGTCTTTCGTCCAGGTTGTTTCTGTTGTGCTCAGGACACGGCTCATCTCGATGGGCGGGGTGGTGTAGACACCGTAGGGGGTAGTCCATTGTACGGGCTCACCGAAGACGATGGGGCCTCGAACGGGGGTGGGGAGGGTGATGCGCTCGCTGAGTTCCTGTGAAAGCCCTTGTTGCTGAGACCCGCGCTGTCGTGACTCATTTGCTCGCGAGTCATTCGTGTTATTGGCGTCGCCCCAGGAGGTAAGGTTTACAAAAGAGTTGTTCCCGAAGATGCTGCCTGATGAGTCGTTGCCCGAGGGGTTGCTACCAGCTATGCTAGACGAGTCGCTGCTAGATGAACTGCTGTTAAACGAGCCGCTGCTAAATGAGTCGCTGCGGGGGAGTACGCCTGCGGCATGGCTGCTCGCCAACGCTGCAACAGCGAGGGTGGGGAGGACTGCGAGGAGCACAAGAAGGAGGAAGAACAGGAGTCGGTAGTAGGGATTGTTGAGCCTATTCATCGCCCTCCCTCCTGAGTTTCAGCTCTCCATTGGCTACTGCCCAGTCGAGTTCGTCTACTTGTTCCCAGCCGAGTTGTTGTATGAAGTGGCGCGGCACGACGAGGCAGGTCTTCGTGTAGTATTTTCCTTTATAGCTCCGTGTGCGTTGGCGTTGCAGCACACAGGAGGTCCCCTCAGGTTCCTCACCTAAGCCTTTATTCGTGGCGGTGAGCGCGAGTGTTTCTCCTTCTATCGTGGGATACACTCCTGGCGAGTCCTGCCATTGCAGTCTTTTTATGGCTGCTGAGGGAAGAACTATACAGTACTTCGTGTAGGTCTTGCCACGGTATCTCCTGTTTATTAGTCGTTGGAGTCGCATGAGTTAGGCACAAGAGAACCAGTCAATGTACCTCCACCTCTCAGTCCATTAGGCACCTAAAGCATTTTTAAATATTCCGGTCATGACAAAGAGTGTTTTGATGAATGGTTCACCATAACCCGTTCAGAGCAAGAGTGAATCGCTAAGCGAGCACACGAAGTGAGCAGAGTAAGTTAGAATGGAGGGACAATGCCGAGGAAGGCCCCGATAGTGTAGAGGATGAGCAGGCCTTCTATGATGAAGACAATCCACTCCCAGACAGAGAATTTTCCGCCGGTCGTCTCCGCGTCCTCAGTCGTCCCCGCATCCTCTTCTGAGACTAATGGCTTGGCGAGCGCGTCATCCTTCCCGTAGAAACCAGTCAGGGGTGCCGCCTCATCTTCCTCGTCGTCATAGAAGGATTTCTTCTTTTTCGCGAAGGGGTTCCTCATTTGTTTCTCCTCCTGTTCACGAGGTAGAAGGTAAGGCCCGTCCACAGGGCGAGAATGGTAAGGAGGATGGAGATTTTCACGCCCTTAGAGAGTCTCGACGGCGCCTCGTGGACACTGAAGGTCACGGGGACGAAGCCGACGAGTTCCTCGCCCTCGAAGAACTGCACCGTCGCCTCACAGTCACCAGGAACTCCCGCCTGGAAGGCGTAGAGGAGGAGCTGGGTCTCCCCAACGCCTATGTCGTGGCTCCCCGCGACGTTCCTGATGCACGCTTTCTCACTGAGGACGGAAGCCGTGACGTCGTGCAAGTCATTATCGCCAATGTTCTCTGAGAGGAAGGCAACATCGACAGTCTCACCAGGCTCTAGTTCTACGACAGGGGGGTACTCAATAATTTTCAGCCGGCTGATATTCCCTCGGGGGAGAACCTTGACAATCATAATCTCTCTTGTGACAGTGAAATTCGTGCCGTTCTCGTCTTGCAGGTCAACAGAGACGACGACGGGGTACTCGCCGGGCGTCGCCCGCTCCCAGGGAGCAATCATGAACGTCCCGTTCGTACGCTCATCGGGAAGCAATGAGGAAATAGTGTAGAATGAACGCTGCCACCCGAGCCGCACCGTCGGCTGCACATAGAGGTCTTCTGCGGCGATGGAGCCAATATTGGTGAGGTTGAAGGGGATTGCTCCCGCCTCTCCTTGCTGAAGGCGTACGCGCTCGGGGACTTCAAGTTTGAGCTGGAGCGCTTGCGCGAGCGTAGCGACTTCTTGCTCGCCGCCAGGCTGGACCTCGATCGGGAGAGGACCACCGCCGCCACCACCGCCACCGCCGCCACCGCTACCGGAACCCGCTGAGGGGCTTGGTGATGGAGTTGGTTCGGGCTCGGGCTCAGGGGTCTCTTCTGGCTGTCCGATGAAGCCGAAGGGTGCCCAGACGGAGAAATTCGTCGTGTTGGGGCCGATAATGAGTTGCTCGCTTGGACTGATGAATGTGAGGATTGACACCCAAGTGCCATTGTACCATATTGATGGTGGGGAGGAGTTCGTGAAGTTGACATCCGCATCCGTATAGTTCGCGATGCTCCCGTCTGGGAGGAGCGAGCCGTTTGGTGGGAACCCGTAGGTTCCGTTGTACTTGTAAATGCTTATATTGTCAATGACCACGTCGTGGGGGAGGGGGTCTGGATAGTGAAACTCCACTTTCCCGTAGGCGGAGGCGCTGTTCTTTGTGAAGGCAACCCATTGGCTGATGTTCACGAGTTGCTCCACCGTCCCATTCGAGAGGTTCACGGGGTCAGGCGGCTTTGGAGGGTTTGGAACCGCCTTAACTGTGAGGTCGAAAAAGGTCCCCTTTATCTTCGCAGTGCTCACATTGGTGCGAAGGAGTTCAATCTTTGACCCGTTCACAGAAATGATTTCTGAGTTGGTGTTATTGAAGTACACATCGATAAATGATGCGCGCGCATTGTTCGCGACCTGCGCACCAACCACATTGGAAACCGTCGAGTTGGAGAACACCGTAACAGAACTGTTCCGTACGCAGAGCCCATAGTAGTATTGCTGTGTCCGAAGGTTCTCAAGCGTGATGTTCTCCACGTTCTCAACGAGCACGGCGCACGTGCCATTGCGCTGGCTGCCGTTCTCCTGCCCATCACCGTCAATGATTTCCGTTGCAAAATTTAAGAGGACGTTATCAGTCTCGTTGATGACGACACAACTCTCGTTTTGGTTGACGGCGCTCCTATTAACAAAGTAGTAGCCGCTCTCGTTGATGGGGTCGCAAGGGTTATAGAGGCGGGCCTCGAACGAGGACAGGCCGTTCACGTACACGACTTCTCCCCCGACGAGGTCGCCAGCATAGGAAATTGATTCTTGGGGACGCGTCACGCCTTCAGCGAGTGTTTGGTTCGCAGCACTCACGAGGCTGATGATGAGCTGTGGTTCCGAAACGGTGATTGCCGTGCCGTTCCCGTCGAAGACAGAGGTGACGCTGAAGTGGTAGGTTTTCGGGGGGCCCGTAATCGTGAGCCCTACATCATAAGACCCCGAGAAGAGCGTGCTGAATGGGGCGAACGTATTATTCAGGGTTGTGTTCCCCATGGTTATGCCGACGAGCCGGGCGAGGAAGTAGCCGGGATAAACTGCGTGCTTGCTCGAGAAGTCAGGATTGATGCGCGTACAGTTGACTCCGGGAGTGTCATTGACCGTCACGTTCGTAATGAGGGGCTTATAACGCAAGATACTCCTCACGAGGCTCTTGTTGAACGAGTAATAATCGAGGTCGAGGTACTGGCCGGTCGTGAGGTTCTCGCTGCACAAGTCCACCACAATATCAGGGGTGGTCGGCGACTGGTCGAGGTAGGCGTTACTGCCCTGGCTGCCGTTCTCCCGGTCATACTGGATGGCCTGCGGTACAGACCCATTGATAAAGCTGAGGGAGACATTGGCTGCAAACGCAGACGGGACGAGGAGGATGAAGAGCGTGACGAGCAGGATGGTACCTCTCATTCTCAGCCCCTCACAGTGTCAAGGAACGCCGCGAAGGTTTGGTAGATGAAATCCATGACTTGGCTCACCATCGTTTCCTGTGTGAGGGTCTTGTCAACGTAGGGCCCGGTGTAGCTGGTATTGGCAATGGTGAAACTCTGGTTCGTGTACACCGAGCCTTTCACGACGAAGCGGAAGGGTTCGGCATCACTCTGCGTCCCCGTGTAGTAGAGTGAATAATTCCCGATGTAGTTATCCAGGTCAGTATAGCCGTATTGTGGAAGATACAGTTTGTTGTACGTCGGGGTGAACGTGAAGCTCGCATTCCCCGCGTCATCAGTGAGGAAGGTGACGACTGTTGAGACGCGGAGGCCATCCTGCTTGGCGTCGCCATTATCCGACCGGTTATAGATCTGCGTCGGTGCCGTCAGGCTGAGCCCGTTCTCCTCAGTAATGACGACGGTGGCGTTCGATAAGATGTCACCGTCACTGTTCTCGAAATGCATCTTGACATTATAGGGGACGTTCGAGTAATTGAAAGTTCTCGTCGCGTCACCATCAATGAGGATTGTGGGAATCGTGATTGGCTTAAGCTCGAACTGGTCGTTATTGTCAACGTTGTCTCCTTCGTTACATTCATTGATGGCATCGCCGATATCGGCTTCGACGCTAACAATGTAGTTCCCGCTATGGGCGATGGCTGGCCAGATAACAGTCTTGGTCGTGCTCCCATCGGGTACGAGGAGATCCGTGACCGTGATGTTAGTTGCGTAGACCTCGTTCGAGGGCTGCCCAACAGGGTAGATTCTGAGTTCGACATCGAAATCAGTTGTTACGTCGACGTTTCCCCCGTTGCTCTCGGTGGGCGTGTCGCGAGGGTTCGAGACGGTGAACTGTATCGTGAGGTTTTGGCTGTAGTAAACGGGGTCGGGACTGATGCTCGAGACGGCAACCTGAAGATTCGTGCCGATACAGATGTCGTAGCCGAGACCATTATCAACGACGTATTTCGTGATTGGGCCTGTCTGGTCTGTGACACCTGATAAGCCCGTGGAGAGTGCAAGGGGGAATGAGGAACTATCAGTCACAACTTGTCCGTCGCTGCACGCGGTTCCTTGGTTATCGTCGCAGACGCCGATGACCATGTGACGGCCCGCGGTATCATCTATGCCGAACGTCGTGTCGCTTGCGGACTTGCTGAAGCTCCCTGATTGCGTCGTGAATGTAATTGTGGGCGTCGAGATAGTGATGTCGTTCGTTGATTGGTCAAAGGTGCGCGTGATAGTATATGATCCTTTCAGCTCTGCATTAGAGCCTCCGAATACAAAATTACTAATCGTTCCCGGGTTTGGTGACGAGGAGTCATAGCCTATCCAGAGCTGGCCAGGAAACGCGGCGCGCATGATGTCAGGGTCGGGCGTCGTGAGCTTCGACGGGGAGACGAAGATCGCCCCATCTGTCGTGCGGTAACAGCCCCCTCCAACGTCCGTCGAGCCTGTCTGGCCAAAGGCAAGCGTGCTGGAACTATAGGTAACGGGAACATACTGCCAGCCACTGCCGGTGACGAAGAGCGCGTAGAGTCCACCGACGTACTGGCTCGGTCCCTGGCCGCAGAGCTCGATGCCAACGTCTATGTTGGGCGAGATTGCATCTTGGTAGTACTGCCCCACGCTCGAGCTTGAACCGGTGAAGTAGAGGCTTTGCTGGTTCGTAAAGCCCGTCGCCGCTAAGGTGGGCTGCAGCAGGAGCAAGGAAACGAGCATGAAGAACAGCAGCGCGTGAGTTCGGGCTGAGGTGGTAGTTTGTCTCATTGTCAGGTGGTCTGTCAGGTATTCAATGCGAGGTAGAGAGAGTTGATGATACCATTCATCTGGTTCACCGTTGCTTTCAAGTCATCATCCGAGAGTGAAGCACCCCCTCCTTGTATATTGAGGCTGTTGTTGATATTAATAGTTAACGTATCCAGAAGCGTCCCTCCTTGATTGTAGAGATCGAACGTGATATTGGAGGTAACGAAGCTGTAGCTTGTCGGCGTAATGATGAACTGGGTTCCTGTGGGGATTGTTTGGTAATGGGCTCGTGACTTGGCGCTCAGGGGGGTTGAGCCTGTGCGGGGGTTCAGGATGAGAAAGCCATTGCGTTCGCGCGCGCGGACACTCCCCGTCTGCGGCGTTCCTGACGTAAGGAGGCGCACTTCAACTTGGTTGGGCGCGCCACTCTTCAACGTCGCTGGAGAAGCAACATAGCCGAGGGGGGAGACATAGATGTAGGTCGTCCACGTTCCCGTTGTTGTTTCATAGTCGTAACGGAATCGTTTTCCTTCTTCGCGGTTACTCGCCCATTCGAAGAGGAAGTTGACGATCTGATTCATTGCGTTCACTGCGGCCACTGCATCGTCGCGGAGCTCTGAAGGAGTAACCGTTTTGCTCGAGCTCGGCAAGGAGTCGTAAGTCGTGATAGAGAGCGTGATGGGGCTGACAAGCTGGTCGCTCTCGACGACCGCGACGCCTATCGTGTAGTTCACGACTTCAGGGTAGGCTGTGGGTGCAACGAGCCATTCTTCCATTCCCGAGCCGTCTGTTTGTCCAATGGACCACGCAGTGTTGACGATGCCAGAGAGTTCGAGGGGGATGAACAGGTTCTGACCTCCTTGCTCATAGACGGCAACGTCTTTCCCTGTCTGGGGCACACCGCTGAAGAGGTCCTTGACGAGAACGGTGAGGTTATAAGGGCGTGCCGTCTGGCTGAACGTCCTCGTCTCAACGCCATCAATCCACGTTGTGATATTGTACGTTGTCGTTTGTGGGAGGATGTAGAAGTTGTAAGCGTTCGTGTTCACGGGGAGCATGAAGACACCAATGCAACTCGTGCCATTGTAGCAAGTCGCATCAGCGATATCGACGAGGAAGAGGGGGGTGGTTGTGTTCGAGACGTTATATTTGAGGAGATAGTAGGGTATGCTCTGGTTCAGGATTGCTTTGTAAGCAGTGAAATTTTTTCCGGCAATGGTGATGTTTGCTTCTACACAACAAAAGGTCCCGTTGGGGTTATCCGTGAGGTTCTCATAATAGGGGTAGAAGATTGGGTATTCAGTGGAATTGAACAACTCGTTGACGAGGAGGTCTTTCGGCGTCATGTTCTGGATGTTGTTCGTATTGATAGTATAGGACGGCACCATGGCTGCATAGTAGTAGAGGTCGTTCTTGAGGTTCGTCCCGGGAAAGGGGGCTTCAATAATCGTCGGCGTGTTGAGGGTCATCGAAACGAATGGCGTCGTATCTACCTGCCCATTCGTCCCGTTATCAACGATGATGAGGCCCGCCCAGTTCGGCGAAAGGCCTCTCGTTTCTAGGATTGCTGAATAGACGCTGCCAGAGGTGAGATCGATACTGTCGGCACTACTAAGCGCTACAAAGAGGAGGAGCCCTGCAAGGAGTAGTTGGCCTTGTCGCACCCGCACCACCACGCCGAACTATCAAGACGACGAGTTTATAAATTATGTGGTGTGTCATTTGAGAAGTTCTTGCTGCCCCAACACCCCACTGTTTATGCGCTTGCACACCGTGTTCCCGCGGGAAACGCTATGGGTGGCGTGGAGACTTTGCCTCCAGAGATACTGCAGGACTAGATAATCTTGACAGTGTCGCTCGGGGGCACTGGTTTACCATCGAGAAAGACGTCGCGAACCCCGGGCGGAAGAGGAACCGTGAATGGGGCGTAGCGTGAGCTCGGATAAGTGATTGAGAGCGTGCAGGCATCCCCGAGGACGGTTGTTTGCTCAAGGGTGGTCTTAAGGATGGAAGCGTCGGGAGGGAGTAGGTGCTTAAGCGTGCGTCCCTCACAGGAGAGCGTGCCGCGCGCGGGTTCTGTTTCATAGACTGCGAGCAGGCGCCGCTGTTCTCCCGAGTCTAAGGATAGGGGAAAGAACGCTGTTTCTGCAAGAAGCGCCTGCTCTGGAATGGTCATCACCCGTACTGAGTGGAGAAGTGGTACGAGGTCTGTTGGGAGCACTGAGAGGAGGTTGATGCTCCCCGTGCGTGTGGAGCCATCATTATGCACGAGAATCGTTTGTTGCCAATACGCGGGCTTATTGAGCTCGACGGGGTCCCGTTCGAGAGGCCCAGCTGAGAGTGGGAAGGTTTCCGCATCCAACACCGCATAGAACTTGCCGCCCTCCTCAATAATCCCTCCTCGTGAGACTCCATTCGCGCTCTCATTTGTTGCGTTTGTTGCATTGAAGGCCATGCTTGGGATGGCTAGCGAGAAGAATAACAAAAGGAAGAGTATTACCGAAGAACGAAACGACTCACTGAGGGAATCTTTCATGGCGCGAGGCGAGAGAAAGGAGCTTTTATAGATTCCGCTCAGAAGAGGGCATCTGAACTAAGATAGCTATCAGAAAAGTCTAGCGAAATTCTAGGTAGAAATTGTAGATGACTCCACCACTATCTGCAGGGACGAGAATCTGGTAATCAGTCGTATTCGTCTCGCGGAAAGAGATGAGGTTTGAGACGACGTTGCCTGCCCAGATGAGCGTAGCGTTATCGGCAGTTTTGAGTGCGTACGTTGAATAATTCGTTCGTTGAGTGCCATTCTGCCACATGGGAGTATAGGATGCATTCACTACGGAGAGGCTCGCACTGCTGAAGTTACCCGTGTAGTTGAATGTGTTCGTGAAGTTGTCAGCTGCAACATCGAGGAGGTAGCTCGGCATGACGTCGGGTGTCGCAGGAACGATGTTCCCTTGGCTCCAGTCGCTCACCGTCTCGTTGGCGGCATACACGGTGCTTCCCGTCGGGTTTGTCACGGCCCACTGGAAGAAAATGTTGTTTGCCGAGTCCCCGAGGAACACATTACCACTGACTTCTCCCCAGAAGGCACCCCAGCGCGTCGTAATGGGGTTGCCGCTTACATTTGTCTCCGTGATATTGCC